>NZ_JBMLRC010000033.1:0-4206 GCF_049241225.1 Emticicia sp. | reverse complement strand
TATAGTATTTTTCTGCAAAATTACTCATTCTTTTTCGGATTGAACAAGGTGTTTTAGGGGAATGTTTTGAAAAGACAGAAAAACCGTTTTAAGTAGCAGCAACACCAATGCCACGGTTGTATAAGTATGTAACAGCTACCTCAAGCAGTATAAAAATTCATCATTTTTTTGATATATTTGTAATTAATTCATTTTTTTAACTCACTGATTTTAAGACGATTAGGGAGCGACTGTGACACCTAAGCACAATTATGACTACAAAAATAAAATCAGTCATGAAGATACTATAACCCTAAATTTATGAAAACTTCAGATATTTATGTTAACCTTTAAAGTAAGCCCTAAATATTACATCTTTTTTCTATTCTCATTTTTCATAACCCATACTTGTTTTGGGCAGGACTATGTCATTTCAGAGAGCACCAAACTTCCTTATGATTTATCGTCAAAAGTTAGTTTATTTGAAGATGCCACTGCCAAACTTTCTTTTCAAGAAGTAAAAAAACAAACGTTTATAAAACATGAAAAAAAATCGGTACTATTACCATTTTCAAACCAAGCTACTTGGCTGAAAATAGACCTAAAAAATGAAAGTTATCAGGACACAACTTTTTATTTATTCCTTGATAATCAACTTGTCAGAAGGACTACTTTGTATATCAATAATCAAGCCGACAGTTTAGTTTTTGAGCCTTTTAAAGACAAGAGATTTAGTAATTTAAAATATCCTCACTTTCCGATTAAGCTCAAACCCAACGAAAGCAAAAGTTATTATTTAAAGTTTGAATCTAAAAGAGGTGCCTATTTTAAACTTCAACTTTATGGCTCCAGAGGTATTGAAGACCTAAATGGCTCATACAAGATACGTTTGGGTGTGATTGTTGGCTTGACTTGGATGATTCTTTTTATTGTCTGCATCATAGGTTTTTTGGTGATAAAAGACAGCAAATCAAGGGCTTATGCGATTTATACCTTAGCTCGTGCATTTAGTTTTTGGGCATCTCTGAATATCATAGGTAATTTTATCGGAACAGACCCTACGGTTTCTGAAAATATCACCTTTGGATTAATGAATATTTATCCAATCATGGGTTCTTTTTTGGCATTGAATATTCTGCCTTTTGGAAGCTTGCCGAGATGGGTAAAGCATACTATTTATGGTTTTATCGTCATCAATCTGCTTTTATTGCTTTTATTGTTTATCGCTTATGGCCCTGTCTTTTTGAAACTCTTGGTAATACTAACTTTAATTAGCCATTCATTTTTTTACACGCTTTTTATTTACACTTTAATCAAGAAAATAAACCAATCTCCTTTTTATGCGATTCCTTTTCTCTTCGGAAATGTTTCAAATGTCTTGTTAAATTTAAGGGTGTCAGGGATTCTACAATTTGAAAATATCTATGGAATCGCAATTTTTGTTGCACTAACAGAAATAGCTGTATATGTGTATTACTTAAGTCAAAATTTCAGAGCATCAGTAAAAATACAGGCGGAAAAACTACGAAATTTAGGTTTTGAGGCTGAAAAAGCCGCTAAATTAGAAGAATTGGATAAACTCAAAACTCGTTTTTTTACTAATATTTCGCACGAATTCCGTACACCACTTACGCTTTTGGTGGGTCCAATCGAAGATTTGAAGAAGAAATTTCCGCAAGAAGGCATCATTGATGTGATGCAGCGAAACCTCCAACGGCTGCAAACCCTTATCAATCAACTACTTGACCTTTCCAAATTAGAAGCGGGCGAAATGAAACCAAATCTTCAAGAAGTTGATTTAAACAATTTCTTGAGTCAATTAGTGGCTTCTTTTGAATCTTTGGCTCATAGCAAACACATTATTTTTAAGCATTCTCAACCCCATGCACCCCGTTTTGCTCTTTTCGATACCGATAAATTAGAAAAAATCGTTACGAATTTACTTTCAAATGCTTTCAAGTTTACACCTGAAAATGGCAGAATTGTTATCAAAATAGATTATTCGGGCAATCAATTAATTGTACAAATTCAAGATTCTGGTATTGGCATCGAAGAAGCAAGATTGCCTCATATTTTCGACCGTTTTTATCAAGTTGAAGAACATAATAATTATGAAGGAACGGGAATCGGGCTGGCCTTGGTAAAAGAATTAGTTGATTTACTCAAAGGAACAATTGAGGTGAGCAGCCAAAAAGGTGTTGGAACGAGGTTTGAATTAGTTTTACCTTTTACACCATTAGAAAAACTCTCGAATCCTGTTGTACAATTTGAAAGAAAGGTAAATGTAGATGAATCTTTGATTTCCGCCAATCCGAAAATTGACTCTCCAATTGAAGCCGATGGACAAAGCATCATGCTCATCGTGGAAGATAATCCCGACCTTCGAAACTACATAGCCAGTGTTTTTGAAAACCAGTATCAAATCATAATGGCGGTTGATGGTGAAGATGGTTTGTCAAAAGCCCTCGAATTTATACCTGACATCGTGATTTCGGACTTGATGATGCCAAAATTAGATGGCTTGGGTTTATGCGAAAAACTCAAAACCGATGAGCGAACCAGCCATATTCCTGTGGTGATGCTCACTGCAAAAGCCAGTCTATCGGATAGATTAGCTGGACTCGAACACGGAGCAGATGATTATCTTTCAAAGCCTTTCAATAAAGAAGAATTACAGATTAGGGTAAAAAACTTAGTCAGTCAAAGGCAAAAGTTGCTTGAAAAGTTTGCTGTAAAAACAATCATTGAAAAGAAAGAGGAAACAAAAGAGCCTACATTTGATGAAATATTTGTTCAGAAATGTCAGTCGGTTATAGATAAATACCTCGATAGAAGCGAGTTTGACGTAGAAAAATTTGCCGATGAAATGAGACTTTCTCCCGTGCAATTACGCCGAAAATTAAAGGCCATTACCGACCAAAACGTAACCGAATTTGTAAGAAATTATCGTTTAGAAATTGCAGCAAAATTATTAAAAACGAGCGATTTTTCAGTATCCGAAATTGCCTATAAAGTAGGTTTTGATAGTATGCCGTATTTTTCAAAAGTATTCCAAGAACGATATGGAAAAACAGCGAGCGAGTGGAAAGAATAACGTTTTGTATGTTTTGAGGAAGAAAAAACATAAAAGGAGGAAGAGTTTTTAATATTTTTTTTGAGAGGGCAATTGCCCTCTTTTTTTTTGTTCAAAATGAGGAACAGAAAGGCGTTTTTGTGATAACACCTACTTATGAATTTGTCCCAACTTTGCACAACAGTAAATCACAGCATTGTTTTGATAAAAATAGAATACCTGATATTTCTATTTTCGATACACCTGAAATTGATGTGTTAAGCCTTTTTGGTCAGACCTTTTTAAATCAATCATTTTTTATATTTCAATCTTTTAAATAATTATTTCTATGAAAACTAAACACTTATTCTTAACGATTATTGCATCTTGCTTGACTCTAAACACTTATGCACAATTGGCAAAAAGTACGGATTTAATTTCATTTCAAAGCGAACAAATCGCCATGAATTTTATTACTGAAGTAAACACCAATAATGCACAAAAGAGCATTGTATCGCCCAGTGCTGCATGGCTTAACTCATTTTCGTCCTCACTAATGGGTCATATTGTTTATCCAGCTCGTGGGAGGGCTTATCAAATAACTGGTACTATGTATGCCAAAATCAATATTGATACCGAAGGTAAGATTCAGATTATTGGTTTCCAAAAGTCATTGGGTAAGGATTTTGAGCAAGCCATTACTGATGGGCTTAATCAGATTTCTGATGCTAAATTAAAATCGCTTGCCTTGCCCGCAGAAGGTAGTATCAATATATTATTACCGATTCAATTCAAAGACTAATTTTTGATTTGAAAAGTAAAGAAAATATTCCAGAAGGGTTTCGAATAAGCATTTATTTGAATCCCTTTTTTGCTACGACAATATTAAAAAAAGAATTTCCTAAAATTGCCTATCGCTTGCGTATGATATTTCGGAACTATAAAGATATTGTCGCAAATTTATGGCACGCTGATAATGCGGATGTGCCAACGCTGATTTTACGGATTTTTTAATTAAAATTAGCGATTATCAGCGTTATCAGCACGGTCCGCCGTTGCGGTGCCATTTTTCGCCTGCGACATTATCTTTTTAATTCCGTAATATTTTCAAAAAAAACATAAAAAAAGGCACATAAGACCGTTTTGTCAAATTTGAGGAACAAAAAGTTCAAAAT
>NZ_JBMLRC010000032.1:0-10848 GCF_049241225.1 Emticicia sp. | reverse complement strand
AAGCTGAAGTTATCTATACGATTCGAGAAGAAATGGCAAGTAGCCTTCGAGATTTCTTTGCCCGCCGAACCCGAATGGAATTAATGGATTGGAAAGCAAGTTTTGACGCTATCCATACTGTTGCTGACCTGATGGCTAACGAACTTGGCTGGACAGAAAATCAAAAGAATATTAATATCTTGAATTATCAAACACTTTTAAAGACATTTATGAGGGTAGCCTTTAATAAATGATTTAGTAACTGAAAACTATGCTTACTATAATTACACAAAGTTTTAATTGAAAAATACGAAATCACAAAAAATAAATTTATAAACTAAAACTACATCTGTAATTCTAATAAACGATAACTTTTTCAAAACATATTCATCGTAGTAAAGGTATCCCATTTTTTTCTAAACCCGATGTTCTACTTTTTTAATAAAGAAATAACCATTCTAAATACTCACTTGAAGCTTCATTTGCGTTAGAAAACGAGCTTTCTAGTGAGTATTTATTAGATATATTGGGTTCCTTTTCAATTTAATTGACAACTAAACGTTATACAATAGGTAATATATTGAAACTTGACTTCTAAGCAAAAATCCAAAACTATCGTAAGGTTGTAAATTACTATAAAACAAAACACAAACTACTGCAAAGTTTTTTTCATGATTGATAATCAAATTAAATACAAAGCAACAAATAATCAGGTATCATCTACCATCTCAGACGCAACCGTTATACTTAATCACAAAGAAGGAATTTATTACGAACTCAATGAAGTTGGTAGTGTGATTTGGGAACTTTTAAAAGTAAAACCGATAACTTTTTATGAACTCAAAGACCTTATTATCAATGAATTTGAAGTAGATGAATCATTAGCAGATGTAGATATTAATAGAATTCTAAACGAACTCCTTGATGAAAAGTTGGTTGAAATTGTTTAGAGTATCTTTCAGAAAAATTTTACAGATAAATAAAATAACTGTCTTAAAAGTTATATTTTGGATGATTTTCTTTAGATTTGCAATAAGGATGGTATCGTTTAATAATTTAAAATCATTATCTCTTTACCTAACAAAAAGTAAAAAGTCTAAAAATTATAATTCATCTCAAATTAAGGAAATAGCTAAAGCTGTCAAGGTTATTTCTGAGAGTCTGCCATTCAATGTAAGCTGCCTAACACAAGCACTGACGACCAAATTTTTATTGCGTCATGATAAAAATGTACTGGTAGTAATAGGTGTATCTCTTAAGGATGGTTTCGAAGCCCATGCTTGGGTGGAAAAATATGGATTATATATCATTGGTGATACACCTCTGACCAAATTTACTCCTATTTGGCATTGGGAGGTAGATTAGCCAAAGTACATAAAATATACCTCTTTACCCGATACTAAACATACATTAATTTACAAGTATAAAGATATAAGTTTATTCACATGAAAAAAATTTTAGCTATTCTTTCCATTTTATCCTCTACTATCGGCAGTATTTTCGCCCAAGACTGCATTGGTACTGGTAGAGCTACTTTTAGTTTTGTTTCGGCATCTGGCTCTAATTGCACCTATAACATTAGTATGTCAGTTACAACCACACAAAATGCAGCAAAAGCAGTTCGCTTTTCAATCCTAAATGCAACGCCTGCGGTTGCTCCTGTATGTAAAATCAACACGGCTACTATAATAAATTGTGCAACTGCTTCTGGGCTAACTAATATTGGCAACAATGTCACGATTACGCATACGTTCACAAACGTAACATTTCCTTGTAGTACAACACCATCAATAAATATTGAAGGCACAACTGATAATTCGCCAAACGGCACTTTTTTGTGTAATCAAATTACAGAAACAACAACTAATGCCAATCCTGTAAAAATTAGTTACTTCAAGGGTTTAGCCATAAACAATGAAATTAACCTTAGTTGGCAAACAGAGGCAGAAACCAACAGTAACCATTTTGTTGTTCAGAGAAGCCATAATGCAGCAGAATTTAATGATTTAATGCTTATAAAATCGGCAGGCGAATCTCTTGTGAAGACTGATTATCAATATACAGATAAAAACCCTTTACCTGGTGTGAATTATTATAGGCTTCTCCAAGTTGATAATGATGGGAGCCAAACATTCTCAAAAATAATTGATATAAAGTCAGCGGGTGGGAGTTCTGAAACTATGATTTTTCCTAACCCAAGTAGTGGTGAATTTATCTTACAAAGTAATGAAGAGATAATCTCTTTGGAGCTAAACAGCATTAATGGGAGGAAAATAGATACCAAAATACAACGCCAAGGAGGTCAATATTTACTGAATTTAATAAATAAACCAGGTACAGGAACCTACATTTTACAAATAAAAACCACAAGTGGGATTACTAAACATAGACTTTCAATTAATGATTAAACTTATTGCTGATAAAAAAAGGAAATTATGAAAAACAAAGATTTTACTCCACCGAAAAAAGAACCTAAAAGGAAATATGTTAGCCCAGTATTGAAAAAACATGGTTCGGTTGCCGACTTAACATTAAAAGGAGGTTCTCAACCTGATTTTTCTAATGGTTATCAATTATAAAAATCGATGCCTTTTTTCTGCTCCATTAATTCACCTCGTGAACAAATACCTCATTCATCCGAAAAATTATTTGATGAAGGAGGTATTTTAATTTTAAGTTCAGATAAAAAGATTACTTTTTTCAAAAACAAAAACTTTATTCTTGTTGGTAAAATATTTTTGAACAACTGTCAGCATCTGAGTTCAGACTCAAATTCACTCACCGACACCAACTTTGCTCAAATCATTCTAAACTGTTACCAAACCGAAAAGCATAAATTTTTAGACCGATTAGCGGGCAATTACGTATTTTGTATTATCAATATTTCGGATAAATCTATCATTGGAGCAAGAGACCATTTTGGCCTTCAAAACCTTTATTATCAGAAAATAAATAAATCATTTTTAATAAGTGATGATATTTCTGCAATATTGATGCATGGTTTAGTCAGAATTAATCACCATGCTATTATTAAGTATTTTGATTTTTCAAACAATAATAATCTCACTGATTCCGAAACCTTTTTTCAAGACATTCATAAAGTTTTACCAGCTCATTTTGTATCTTTTCATAACACTGGTTTAGCTCAAAGTTTTTACTGGCAACCTTCAATTAAGAAATATAATCATCTAACATCTGATGAGCAAATTTTAATATTTCGAGAAAAGCTCATTAAATCGGTCAAAAATTATGTATATCCGAACGACAATATTTGTACTAATCTGAGTGGAGGGCTTGATTCTTCATCAATCAGTTGTATTGTACATACACTTGGATATAAACCCAATACCATTTATTTTTCGAGCGGACACCCCTCTACCAATGAACTTCATTTTGCCAACGAATCAGTTAAACAGTATAACTTACCATTGCATCAAGTCGCCCCTGTTTCTAATCCTTTTTTGGTAGCTAAGCGTTTCGTAGAAATATTCAAAATGCCAGATAGCTCACTTATGCCCGTTGGTTCATTTTTTTCAATTGGCAATAAAGTAAAAAAACTTGGAGGTGGTAAATTACTAACAGGAGATGGCGGAGATAGTATAGTAGCCTATGGAAATGAATATTTGAAAAACCTCTATAAAGAACAACATTGGCCAATGTTGAATCAACAAATGGAACTCTATGTAAAAAATAGAGACTTGAGTTTTTACTTCGATAATTGGCATAAATATAATCCTCAAAAGCAATTAGAAATTTATTCTACCTATTTTCATAGTGAGAGAATCCTTGAATATTTAAAAAAAGTTGACCTTCAAAAAACCGTCCGAGCCTATTTCATTGCCAATAGTCACTTTAGTTTCAGTAATGTTTTATTCGTAAAAAAAATATTAACTGGTATTGGTAAACGTATATTCCAAACAAAACCGATTGAATCTAAGCTATTGAATAAAAATATTAGTAAAAGCAATGGTGCAAATGAGATAGTATATTTCGATATTGACAACCTCAATGAAGAGTTTTCGCCATTCCAAAAAGAACATTTTGGATACAGTTTTACTAACCTAAATTTGGCCGTTGTTGAGCAACAAAACACAATCATGCAAAGCATGGGAATCGAGGTCTTTCACCCTTTCTTAGATAAAGAACTGATAGAAATATCTATTGCTATACCATCTGAACTTAGATTTGATAATGGTTTGGGTAGGGGCACTTTAAGACACGCAATGAAGAAAATCTTACCTGAAAAAGTTAGATTACGAACTACAAAAGTTGAATTTTCAGCATACTTAGTTGCGTATTTTGAAAGTATTTGGGCAAATGCAAAATCTGAAATTACGACCAATCACAAAGTGTGGAATTTTATCCAAAAGCCTATTTTTGATAATTTAATTGAGTATATTTTTGATTCAAAAATTTCACCTCAGAAAAAAACTAAGTATGTTTGGTTAGCCAATCGTACTATATTTTTAGCTATATGGCTCGATTATTTTGAAAAACTTGATAAAAATAATATTACTAATCCATGAATCGCTTACTTTCCGTAGTATTCGTTTTTATTTCTTTGGAAGCCTGCCAACAAAATCAAAGAACAGTTATCTCTGATTATCAATACTATCCTATTGAAGTTGGTCAATTTCAAATTTATGAGATAAATGAGTCGATTTATAGTATATCATCTCAGGCAAGCACACGCAAATATTATCTAAAAGAACGAATTAGTGAGAAATTCAGCACGGGGAGTGACCAATTTATGTATAAAATAGAACGTTCGAAAAGAAGCAGTCAAGAACAAGCTTGGAAAATTGACTCAGTTTGGACAGTAGAATTACTTACTAACAAAATCATTCGTACTGAAAATAACATTCCCTATGTAAAATTAATTATTCCAATCCAAACAGGTTTGATTTGGAATAAAAATGAATATAACAATTTTCCTGACCAACGAGTCAGTTATAATGATATTGGTAAAAGTTTTAAATTTGGTGATAAATCGTATCCTAATACAATCTCGGTTGTTATCAAAAACGACTCATCTCTACTAAGCAAAAACAAAAATATAGAAGTATATGCTCTTAACTATGGCATGGTTTATAAAGAAAACACCAACCTTGCATATTGTCAATCTACACCTGCTTGTATTGGGAAAATGCAGATTGACTATGGCAAAGAGCAAACTATAAAATTAATAGAAATGGGAATCGAAAAATAATCTATTGTACTACAATTTTTCCTTCAAAATACTCTATTTTACCACTTCCCCATTCGATAAATGCTCGATAAAAATATATTCCAGTTGGAAAATGTTTTAAATTTAGGAAAACATCATTTTGTCCAACTATCGGACTGAATTCAGCCTCTTGTATAAGTCTTGATTTGGAGTCAAATATTTTTATGTTTCCCGATATTGGTTTTGTAGTATTAATTACTTGAAATTGAAAATCACAGAAGTCTTCTGCCGGATTCGGATAAACTAATAATAAAGTAGCACTTTGTTTATCAGCAATTTTAAAAGCTATTTCATACGGATTTCCCGCTTTATTTCCTTGTAGGTCACGCCCATCTACAAGTAACTTATATTGACCACTATTTAAATTTGGAAGTATATACTGAACCTCCATTTGATTAAAAGCCGTTTGAATAAACTTTAAATTCTTGGTATTTACAGGTATATAACTACAGGTTTCACATGTTTGCACATATAATCTAACTGCCGTTGAATCGGATATGGAAAGAGGATTTTCATCGGAAAGAGTTATCTTAATTGTAGCGTTTGAGGCTACATATTGGC
Organism: Emticicia sp.; assembly: GCF_049241225.1. Lineage (NCBI taxonomy): Bacteria > Pseudomonadati > Bacteroidota > Cytophagia > Cytophagales > Leadbetterellaceae > Emticicia > Emticicia sp. The sequence goes on along the minus strand of NZ_JBMLRC010000032.1, from coordinate 5,081 downwards.
CTTGTTTTATTTTCTTATCATCAAACTTTACATCAAGAGTTGGGTTCAATCGGTCTGGTAGAGCATCAAAAGGATACACTGTTTGTACATTTGCCTTAGACCAATCAATATTCAGCATTTTATCATTATTTGTTTCATTGTTTTCAATTATTATATTTTCAGGGTCAAGTTTTATATCAATAGCCGTAAGTGTAATTTCTTTTTTTAACAAAACAAATAAAGTATCCTTGTATGCAATGTTATTTATCATAAGTTTCATTTCGTTCGACTTCCCAGCATTGGTTGTTTTAATTATTAAAGGAATACGAGTATTACCAGAAAATTTACCCAAATTCAATACGACAATTCCAAGCAAAATAGAGTCATTTGCAGCGATTGATAAACTTTGATTTTTTGATTGAATAAAGGCTTTTTCAAGCTGATAATCTGGATATTTCAGTGGGAAAATTTTGACAGCGGGGTCGCCCTGCAATAATTGTTGATGGATATTTGATAACATAAATAAATCTGCACCTTCTGACTTTATTTTACTATTTACTGATTGTTGAATTTTTCCAATTGTTTCGCCAGCAAATGCAGAATCTTCAAATAGCTTTTCGTAGAGATTATTCAAATAACGGCTCGTTGGGAAATCATAAGACCAAAACGAATTAGCAAGAATTACTATAGCTCCTTTTTCGGGTGTAAGTAACCAATCTGTAGTTAATAATTCGTATTTATTAAATACATTACCTACTCCACAACCATTAAAAAACATCAATGGATACTTATTTTTATTCTGAAGCCTATTATTTAAACTTGATGCAAAACCAATATTAAGGTCAGTTGTGGTTGCAGAAGCATGTCCAATAAAAGTTACCATCCCAACTCCTGCATTAAGTTGCTCAGAAATGTCGATATTCTCTACACTGTTATTTGTTTTTTTTGAATATGCCTCTACTCTACCCGCCAAAAGACCATTCTGTACTTTAGGTACAATTAATTTCAAAAAATCTTTAAAATAGTTGATTTCTGTATTAGAAAGCCCTCCATTGAGATGCAAAACATTCTTTTTCCAGAGTATATCAGTTGTGTTTGATTCGTAATCTTTTAGTTTTTGTAAGTAATTTAAAACTTCTTGATTAGAACTTACATTTAACCGACCCGTCGGTACTGCCTGCACATCTATATCAAAATTATTCAAGCCCGCAGTTAATAAAATATCAGACCCTGGATAACCCATAGTGGGAACCATATCAGCAACAACATCCGACTTCAGAGCATCAGGAAAACTTCTTCCTCTACCAATTAAAAGCAAATTATCAACCTTTACTCCTTTAGATAATTGAAAATCAATAAATCTACGAATCGCTAATGGAGTTCGCTCTCCGTACGAAAAATTGAGATATAAATCTTGAATATCAATTACATTTGTTAGATAGCCTCCACCAATTTCAGACTTTCGATAATTAGCAAACTCAGTAGCAGATTGCATCAGACTCTTATGAGTAATAATCAAATAATTTGCAGGTTTTGTGTATGATAAATCGGTAGCGACTTTTTCAATACTTAAAGGCTTTTTTATGTCATTACTAACAAAAACTGAACTCGCTGAGGCTCTATTATCCAAAACAAAATTTAATTTTCCGTCATTTACTGAAACATTTATTTTACGATAATTGTACCTGTCTAAAACCTCATAAAGTAAGGCCCCGGCAGGAGCATTTAAAATTGAAATATGACGTTCAGGAGCATTGCCAGACGCTAAATAAAAATATTTGCTTTGCTTGTTCAGCATGTCAAAGCTTTGTGGGTAGGTAATTTTATGGTATGTAATCGAATGCCATTCAACATTTTCTTTTTTCAATGACTGCGAACGTAAATGAATGACTGTATCAGTAGAAATTTCGACTGGGTTTATTTGAGTTTTAATTTTAAGCGGAGAAAAACCAAAATAATCTATTTGTCCAATCGTTCGAAATTGACTTTTATTATTTTGTAGAGAAATTCTAATATCATGCACAATTTCAGTCCGTCCATTAAATAGACACTCTAAAATTGGAGGTAAATTTTGTTGAGGCAGGTAGTTTTCGAGTTTAATAGGAAAATGAGCCAACGAATCGGCCACAATAATTTTTCCACTCCAACCCTCCCCTTCTTCGAAATAACTTTGCATCACAAAAGGAGGATACCCAATACTATTATTAAAAGAATATTGCTCGTTAAAGGCCTTAATCTGTTGTTCGAGGTGAAAAGGTTCTTTCAATTCTTCTTTAAAAACTTTACTCCCAACAGTTTGAGTTCGCTTTGAATCAGGTCCGAAAGTCAGAAAATAGTTTGTTTCGTCGCTATACAAACTATGATAAGGATTCATCCTGGCATTGGTTGGCCTGTATAATAGAGAATCTTGCTCACCATTATTTCCTTCGGCATAAAACTCAATATAATCTTGATTATCAAATAAGCCATCATTATTATCTATAATTAGAATGGGTATCTCTTTACCATGATGAAACATTTTTAAATTTGATAAAACCGCCGATTTTAATGGAAAACCAATCTTTTGCAAATCTTCCCGATAAATCCGATATATTCCCTTTTCTAAGATACGAATTTTAAATAACTCTTGCTGAGAATCAATCCATTCATTCCCAAATTGACCTTGGGCTTTTATTGAAAAAAGAAATAATACTATTATAAATTTAATTTTCATTTAAATCATTTACTCATTTATGCCAATTTATAAACTTTATTTGAGATATTTACGATAAAACATACTAAACTGACGCATTAATGCTATTTAAAGCGTATAATTTATTTATTGATTCAGACTTTGATTTGGGGTTTCCTATCGCAAAAGCGTCACCTCCTGATATTTCTTTTAAAAAACATCACATCGGGTCCGTTAAAACGGTTAAAACTAATATTTTTCGCATGGGCATACAGGCAAAAGTCTTTAAAGACCACGAATCAGTCGTATTAGAGTGGCCGAAGATAGCTAAGTTTCAAATAAATGGCGATGAAAATATTTACTACCAACGGTTTACAAAAGATGACAATATTTTTAGATTATTCGCTACAAGCGAAGTACTGGGACTAATTTTACAAAAAAAAAGCTACTTTTTATTACATGGAAGTGCAGTAAAAATTAATAACGAAGCTTTTATTTTTATTGGAGTACCTGGAGCTGGAAAATCAACTACAATAGCTGCATTTGCGAAAGCAGGCTACACAGTACTAAGCGATGATATGACTGCTATCTCATTTGACGAATCGGGAAAGGCGACTGTTATACCAGCTTATCCTCAAATTAAGATTTGGGAAGATAGTGTAAAAAATTTAGGATTTGATAAATCAAAATTAGAGCCAGCCTATGAAGGACATAATAAATATCTTTTAAAACAAAACGAAGAAAAGTTTCCATCTAAATCAATACCTTTAAAAGAAATTATTGTGCTACAAAAGCCTTATTCCAAAAAGAGTAATAGTATCAATGCTATCGAAACTCCTATCGAATTATTAAAATACTTTCCTCTTCCACAACAAACTCTAAGAGGGAATGAATTACGAAAGCATTTCATGGATTCATTAAAAATTGCATCTCATGTATCTTTCCGACGCATAAACCGTCCAAAAGGTTATTCACAACTTTTAAAGTTTATAGAACAATTTTAATGAAAAGAAGCCTAGAATTAGAGATTTTAATTGAGTCAATCAAAGTGAGTTTGTTAGAGAAACCCACTGAACAATTAGTAACATTAATTCAAAATCAGGGCATCGACTGGCAAAAACTTGAAAAACTCACCACGTTTCATGCAATTAGGCCTGTGGTATATCACGCCTTATATTTGATTAACTTTGAAAATGAATTTAGCCAAAAATTAAAATTACGTACCTTCACACAATCTATTATCAATTTAAGCACATCGCAAGAATTAGCTCGACTACTCACTTTACTTCAAAATCAAAACATTAGAGTATTACCCTACAAGGGTCTTTTATTTACTCATGAATTTTACAAAAACCAAAATCTTCGTGAAACCCATGACCTTGATTTACTCATACACCCTGACGATGCCCGAGAAGCTTTAAAGATTTTATTGAATGATGGCTTTGTACTTGAACCTAAAAACAACAGCAACCTCAGTAATACCGAAATCATCGACTCTTTGCTAAATACTTTTGGAATTATTGAGGTCGGGTTAGATAAAAAAAACACTCATGGCATAGATATTCATATAGATTTCCATTGGCAATTATTTGAAGGTTTTTATAACTTTAAAATAGACTTTAAGGAGTTTTTTGAGCAACAAGAACTAAAAAAGTTTTTGGGGGTTAATGTTTATTTTCCATCGAAAGAAAGTCAGTTTTTGATGTTACTCAATCATCATGGAGGTCGAGAAGCATGGTGTAGATTAAAGCACTTTTGTGATTTAATAGAGTTTTTAAAAACAAATAGTTTTTCTTACCATGATTTACTCGAAATATCAAGTAAAGTAGAAATGAGAAGCATTTTTGAAGTAGGTTTTAATATTTATCAGCATATCTTCTTAAATGATTTTAATTGTAAAAAATTGTATCCAATTCAGTTAAAAATCTATAATTACTGGGAAATTGGTGAGCTTTGGGTTAGTTATTTTAATCGCCTCCGATTTGAATATATAAAGATTGTATTAGATGACAATCTAAACCTAAAAAAACTATTATTGGACAATTATATTTTCTTTTCAACCCCAAATCTCACCGAAAACCCTCGATTAATAACTTTTTCAAAACAATTTAGGTTTCTGAATTTTTGTTCAAAGGTTTTAACATTTATTTGGAAGAAAACACTAAAACCTATTTTTTGGTCAGAGCGAATGCCCAAGACTTAGGCCAGCTCCAAACCGAAAGTGTTGTTCGGCGTAGATTGGTGTGAGATGAATTTTATAGAAAATACATCAGATTTTCCCTATTATACAAACTGTTTTCTAATACCTATAGTGAAACACCTAAACTGAGACCTCCTCTAATCTCATATTTACCTTCAACATAAGAAGGTGTAACATTTGCTCGAAGAAAAACAACTCTCGGGTGTGGTGGAATATCAAAAACAACTTGTT
>NZ_JBMLRC010000031.1:4217-13409 GCF_049241225.1 Emticicia sp. | reverse complement strand
ATCTAAGGCCCAAGTATCGGTCAATTCATCACCTCTTTTTACAGCATAATTACGAGTTTTTAGCTCATTATCAATAAAATACGCCACAAACGGACAACCTTTTACTTTATTTCCAAAAACCTTATCACCTACCCCAAAACTCACTTGAAAACTTTTCTTATCTTCACTCAATTGACTATCAACGTATAATTCATACGGAATTGAAGTGGCTTTACGAATCCCTTTTTCTTGTTTTGGAAACCATTCATAATCAGCACTTTGTGAGTTTACGCCACTAATTTCATCAGCAGTTAAGGGCTTAAAATTTGATGGTAATTTCTTAAATTTTGCTTTATGAACCGACTGAATAAATGGCTCTTTGACAACGAAAGTCGGCAAGGCTATCTTTTCACCCGTATAAGGCTTGAAAGTTGAAGTAAGGTCGCCGCAAACTGTTCTACGCCAATCGCTGATATTGGTTTCGGTGATTTCTTTCTTGGTTTTGTGTTTCAAAAACTTTTCTAAAAACTGTAAAATAGAAGTGTGGTCAAAAACTTCCGAACATACATTTCCGCCCCTACTCCACGGCGAGGCAATCACCAACGGCACTCTAAAACCTAAGCCGATGGCATCTTCACGGGCATCTTTTTCGGAGTCTTTGTATTTTCTTTGTTTTTCATGAACCAAATTTACTTGTTCTACCGAAGTATCAATTCCAGTCGAAACTTTGCCCGTATTTGGTTTTGTGTGATGTGGTGGCACAAATGGCGGAACATGGTCGAAATAGCCATCGTTTTCGTCATAAGCCAAAATAAAAATGGTCTTTTTCCAAACTTCTGGATTTTTCGTCAGAATATCCATCACTTCCGAAACATACCAAGCACCATACCACGGAGCTCCAGGGTGGTCAGAGAAGTTTTCGGGAGCAACCAACCACGTAACCATCGGCAATTGCTTATTTTCAACATCTTTTCTGAACTGATACAAAACATCACCTTTAGGTACTTCTACTTTTCTTGGTGTGCCATTATCATCGTATTCGAGCGTAGTCAATTCATGATAATGAGGGTCTTTGCGATTATTGGTAAAAGCTTTTCGGTGTAGATTTTTATTAAAATCATTCAATTTCTCGAAGTTTTCGGGCGTATATTGTACCAAATCTTGCTTCAAAATTTCGTAATATGATTTCTTACGAGTCAATTCAGTTTTTGCTTTTTCAAGTTCCGCTCCATTGAGCGAGGCCAGATTTTTCTCAAGAGTAGCAATATCTTTCGGCAAAATATCATTCATTTTCTGAATGTATTTGTAATATTCAGGCGAAAACTTCACGGCATACTGCTCAAACCATTCAATCGGATTATCGGTAAAATTGGCGAGCCAACCTTCCTCTTCACCTTCAAAACCAACTGGCAAACTGATTTCATTTTGGTAGATTTTCCACGAAATACCATTTTCTTCCAATCTTTCGGGGAAAGTTTTCCATTTTGCCCATTTTCCGTAATCAACGTCTTCATTTTTTACGTTGGCTTTTGCCTCAAAATCAGCTTTTTCACGAATCGTACCTGTCCATAAATACAAACGATTGGGCGTTGTGCCTGTCAATGAAGAACAGAAATTTTGGTCGCATACCGTAAAGGCATCGGCCAAAGCATAATAAAACGGAATATCTTCACGGTTGTAGTACCCCAAAGTCAGTGGCATTTCTTTATAGGCTTTGTTCCCTGACTGCTTTACGTGCAGCCATTTATCATATTTGCCATTATTGCGGGCATCGACTTGGTTTTCCCACGAGTGCGGCAACGAACTCATCCAAGTAGCATTTGAATCTTTTAGATTGAGTCTGAACGGAGCAAAAGTTTCTCCTTTCGGGTTCGACTGCAACCAAACTTTATTTTTATTGGGTAAACTAATGGCTCGTGGGTCATTGAAGCCACGTACGCCTTGAAGTGTGCCATAACTGTGGTCGAATGAGCGATTTTCCTGCATCAAAATCACTACGTGTTCGGCATCCCAAAAGGTACTGCCCTCGGCAGGATTAATGGCCAATGCTTTTTGAATTGAAGGAGGCAAAACGCCCATCAGACCAGCTCCGCTGGCCAATAAAGTTGCTTTCTTGATGAAGTCTCTTCTGGATTCCATGTATAGGGTTGAATAGTATCTGAATTTTTACCGAAAATACTGCTTTATTAAATATTTTTAAAAATTAGAGCATTATTTTTTTGTTACTAATCCATCGAAGCAAAAAGAGTAGCTTACGAGATAAGCTACTCTTCTAAAACTTTACATATAAAACCTTGACTATTAAGCACTTCAACAACAACACTCGTGATATTTTGATTGCTTTCAATCCTTAATATTTTATCACAATCATTAAGGTCAAAATTAAAATTTGATGTAGGAAAACGAATTTTTAAGGCTTTAATAATTGCGTTTGCCTTGGTTTTACTTTTAATATCAGTCCTACAAATTTCAATCATAATTTTACCTACAAAAATACTACTTGAAAACTAATCCAGCATCAACCAAAGCTTTACGAAGTTTAGGAAGTGACGATTTTCCCATTCCATGTAGTTTCAGAATTTCAACCTCGCTAAATTTTGATAATTCGTCTAAAGTATGAATGTTCCTATTTTCTAACGCCCGCCGTGCAGGAGCAGGAAGCAAGCTTAAAAACCCGTCTTTGGGCTTACTTTCTTGCTCACAAACTGGACAAGTTGGACATTCGCTACTTTTGAAAAATTGATGACCTTTCTCGCAAATCTTTAGCATCTTCGGTAAAAGCTTAATTTTCAATCAATTCTAATAACTCGGCTATAACTCTCTGTAATTCAGTTTTTTTAGCCAAAACATCAGTCATATCTTTAAAATATACCATTCGACGGTCTTTATAATCACCTTCCAAAATGGCAGAACTTACTTTCGGAATGGCATCATTATGAAAAATCAAATGTACTTTATCTTGCATTCGGTGGTTGAATGTCAAGAAATCTTCTTTACAATAATAGCTTGGAGCGTTCCACTTGATTCGTTCCAAAATTCTGGCATCAGTTTCTTTGATAATCACTCTCAAGGCTTCAATTTCAGCTTTCAGCGGATGCTCTAAAGCTTCCATATATGCTGTTACTTGCTCAGTATCAGTCATTTTGAGGGTTTAATTTATGGTAATAAACGTACGAAACTGCTAAAATTGCCAAAACAACCAAAGGAAAAAATGTTTGTCCATTAATTCCATCAACAGCTCCGTGACTGATTGTTGCAAAAATAAAATCAAAAGCAAAGCCAGCGTAAGCCCATTCTTTTACTCGTTTTGGTACTTGCGGAATAACTAAAGCCAAAACCCCTAAAACCTTAAAAACAACCAATGCGTTTCCAAAATATTCTGGATACCCCAAATGTCTGATTCCTTCTTTTGCCAATTCGGTTTGAGATGTCAAAGCTGGCATTACTCCTTCAAATAAAGCGATGATTGTAGTCGCTGTCCAATAAATGATTTTGTCCTTTTTCATGTTTTTAGTTTTATTTATTAGGTTATTTCAAATTGTTTGGTTAGGTATAGCAAAATGTGAACTCAGTATTTTAAAAAGTAATAGTTAAGCATTCAAAAGAGATTGAATATCAAACTTTTTCATTTGCATAAAGGCTTGTACAACTCGTTGTCCTTTTTCGGGGTCTGAAACCAACTTACCCAAAATTGTAGGCACAATTTGCCACGAAAGTCCGTATTTATCTTTCAGCCAACCGCACTGACTTTCTTCTCCACCTTCCGTGAGTTTTGTCCAATAATAATCAATTTCTTCTTGGTCTTCACAATTTACCACAAGCGATACAGCTTCGTTGAATTTGAATTGTGGGCCACCATTGAGTCCCATCATTTTTCGGCCATTCAACTCAAAAGTGACCATCATAGGATTTGCGGAAGTGATTTTTGAGTTTGCGAAAACCGAGCAATAAAACTCGGCCGCTTCTTTGGCTTGGCCATCAAACCAAAGACAAAGAGAAATTTCATTATTCATAGTTTTTCATAATTTTTGATATAAAAGCACACTAATTTTACTGATTTATCAAAATACCGTTAATCTTTTTAAAACTCATAACACAGCAGCGTAATTCCACAGTCAAAACCCTGTGCTTTTCTCAAAGTAAGTCCTTGTTTAGTAGATAAACTTTGAAAAATTGGCATTCCTTTGCCCAAAATCGCAGGATTTACAAAGAGATGGTACTCATCAATCAAGCCTTCTTTGATTAGAGAAGAAACAAATGACCCTCCACCATATACGATGATATCTCCACCAGATTGATTTTTCAAAGCATTGATTTCATCAACAAGGTTTCCTTTTGCCAAAATAGCATTCGACCAATCAGCACTTTCCAATGTTTTTGTAAAAACTACTTTGTGAGTTTCGCTCATTTTTTGGGCAAAACCTTGCTCTTCGTTTTCGATTTGTGCAGCACCCGCCCAATGTGGAATAAAACCTTCGGCCAGTTTTCGGCCTAAAACGATACAATCGACATCATCAGTAAGGGCTGAAACATAGTTTTTTAGGGCATCATCCCAGTTCCAAACCATCCAATCCATTTCACCATTTGGACCAGCAATAAAACCATCGACCGACATTTGAACTTGTAATTTTAGCTTTCTCATAATTTTTGTAAGATTTAATGCCACAAAACTACGGGCAATAGTTGAGATTAGAAATATGTAAAAACGACAATTTAGTGGGTTGATTGCGACAAACTTTTTTTATAGTTTTACGGCATGAAAAACGTCATTATATTAGTTCCCGAAACAGCCGTACCCGCTGCCATCGTTGACCCACGGTATATGTTTTCGGCCATTAATGAGTTCTATAGAAGTATGGAACTCCAACCCGCTTTCAACATAAAATTAGTAGGAATGAGCAAAGAAGTCAAGCTAAACGATGGTTTGATTTCATTTCACCCTGATTTTCTCTTGAATGAAGTCAGGAAAGCTGATTTGATAATTATTCCTGCCTTGAGCGGCAATATGGCACAGGCCATCAAACAAAACGAAGGTTTTATTCCGTGGATTCAAGACCAACATCGAAAAGGGGCTGAAATTGCCAGCCTATGTGTGGGGGCTTTTTTATTGGCTTCAACTGGGCTTTTAAACGGAAAATCATGCTCAACGCATTGGCTTTATGCCAATGAATTCAGAACGATGTTTCCAGAAGTATATCTCGCTGACGATAAAGTAATTACCGAGCAAAATGGCATTTATTCGAGTGGCGGAGCTACTTCGTACTGGAATTTGCTACTTTATTTGGTAGAAAAATACACGAATCGTGAAATGGCAATTATGGCCTCTAAATTCTTTTTGCTCGAAATGGGACGAAACAGCCAATCTCCATTTGTGATGTTTCAAGGGCAAAAAGACCATGAAGATACGCAGATTCTAAATGCTCAAGAGTTTATCGAAAAACACTACCAAACAAAAATCAATGTAGAAGATTTGGCTGATAGGTTTGGTATTGGCCGTCGAACATTTGAACGTAGATTTAAGAAAGCGACTTCAAATACAGTTATTGAATACATACAAAGAGTAAAAATAGAATCCGCAAAAAAACAACTCGAAAGTGGCAGAAAAACCGTCAATGAAGTAATGTATGATGTGGGTTATACCGATTTAAAAGCTTTCCGTGATGTTTTCAGAAAATTGGTAGGAATGTCACCGATTGAGTATAGAAATAAATATAATTCTTAATTTTTAATTGATAATGGAGAATTGAAAATGAATAATGATTTATCAATTCTCCATTTTTTGAATCCGTTATTTCGCAGAGAATTTATACGAAGTAGTTGATTGATAAACCTCGTCAGGTCTTAAAACCGTTGTCGGGAAATGCGGTTTATTTGGCGAATCTGGAAAATGTTGGGTTTCAACACAAAAAGCCGAACGACGACCGTAAGTCGTTCCACCTTTGCCAATGATGTCACCTTTCAAATGATTAGCCGAGTAAAATTGCATTCCTGGCTCAGTTGTGAAAACCTCCATTATTCGTCCAGTTTTTGGTTCATACACCTCAGCAGCGAGTCTTAAATCTGAACTTGTATCGGTCAATACATAACAATGGTCGTAGCCACTTCCCAATACAATTTGCTCATACGAAGTATCATTGATTCGCTCACCGATTGTATGTTTTTCGGTAAAATCAAATGGTGTTCCCGCAACTGGACGTAATTCACCCGTTGGAATTACAGTCGCATCAACAGGCAAAAATTTATCAGCGTGCAAAATCACCTCATGGTCAAGCACATCGGCTGCTCCGCTCAAATTAAAATATGAGTGATTGGTTACGTTCAAAATCGTAGCTTTATCAGTAGTGGCTTTATAATCAATTCTTAATGTATTGTCAGCCTGTAAAGTATAAATCACTTCAATGCTCAAATTTCCAGGGTAACCTTCTTCCATGTCGGCTGCTAAATAGCTTAATTTAAGAGCTGGTTCTTCGCCTTCAATTAGCTTTGCATTCCACAATCTTTTATCAAAACCTTTCAAGCCACCGTGCAAAGCATTTACACCATTATTGATTGGTAATGAATAGGTTATACCATCTAACTCAAAGCTACCTTTGGCAATTCTATTACCATAACGACCGATAATTGCTCCAAAATATGGTACTCCTTTTAAATAACCTTCCAAGGTATCGCAACCATGAACAACATCAGCAAAATTTCCATCTCGGTCAGGTGCGGTTAATGATACAATTATTCCACCAAAATCAGTGATTCTGGCTTCCATTCCTGCGGTATTTTTTAAAGTATAAAGGCTTGTTTCTTGGCCATCGGGAAGTTTCCCAAAAGATTGTTTTTCGATACTCATTATATTTGATTATTTGTAGAATTGTAAAGATTTGATTCGGCAAAACTACGTAAACTTTTTTAAAATACTTTCGGAATGGACACGTTAGACCTTAATTTTACCACTGAGGTTCACGAAGTTTAACACAGAGTTACACGGACTAACTAACTCCGTGCAACTCCGTGAAATACTCATTTTTAACTCCGTGGTAAAAAACGTTATAGGAGAATTTCGGTATTTGAGATAAATTAAGAAACATTCTTGCAAGAAAGTCGCTAAAAAACTCCGATTTGTCTATCTAATTATCCAAACATCTACTCAATTCATTAGTTTTAGTTTTTGTATAAATCGTTTTTGTGTTAAAAAATTTCTTATCACCGAATATTTGTTCATTTTTACAATAAATTTCATTTTTAATTCAATCAACAACCTAACATGAAAAGAAGGGATTTTATCCAATTATCTGGTATGGGTTTGGGAGCTATGATGGGTTCTTCGATTCCCGTACTGGGAAATATGGTACCTGTCGAACATCTTCTTGAGCCGGGAGCTGATATTGCTACCAAAAAGCGATTAGCTGATATTGCTCTCAACGCAACCAAATCACGAGGTGCAACCTACACAGATGTTCGCATTGGTCGTTACTTACAACAATTCTTATTTACCCGTGAAACCAAAGTGCAGAATATCACCAATGCCGAATCTTATGGCGTTGGTATCAGAGTAATTGCCAATGGTACTTGGGGCTTTGCCGCCACCAGCGACGTAACACCCGACGGAATTGCCAAATGTGCCGAAACAGCCGTGGCTATTGCCAAAGCAAACTCAAAGATTCAGAAAGAGCCAGTTATCTTAGCCCCACAAAAAGGTGTTGGCGAAGTAACATGGAAAACTCCAATCAAGAAAAATGCTTTTGAGGTTCCTGTGCAAGAAAAAATTGATTTATTGATGAAAGTAAACAGCGAAGCCATGAAAAATGGTGCTGGATTTGTAACATCAAACTTATTTTTTGTAAACGAACAAAAGTATTTCGCTTCTTCTGATGGTTCATACATCGACCAAGATGTGCATCGTATTTGGCCGACTTTCACAGTTACGGCCGTTGATAAAGCCGCAGGAAAATTCAAAACTCGTGATGCCATCAGCTCGCCAATGGGTATGGGTTATGAATATTTAGATGGATTGGCCAGCGAAAAAATTTCTGCCCCAAATGGTCTGATTGGCTATCGTAACTCTTACGACATGGTTGAAGATGCAATCATGGCATCGAAACAAGCTCAACAAAAACTCACTGCGAAATCTGTTCCAGCTGGCAAATACGATTTAGTACTTGACCCAAATCACCTCGGACTAACCATCCACGAATCAGTTGGTCACCCACTCGAACTTGACCGTGTATTGGGCTACGAGGCCAACTATGCAGGAACGTCTTTCGCAACACTCGATAAATGGAAAACAAAAGCCTTCAACTACGGAAGCAAACAAGTAAATATCGTAGCTGATAAAACTCAACCTTACACGCTCGGAACTGTCGGTTATGACGACGAAGGTGTGCCATGCAAAGAATGGGATTTGATAAAAGATGGTGTTTTGGTAAATTATCAAGCAATCCGTGACCAAGTAAATATCTTGGGCGAAAATGCTTCGCACGGTTGCTGCTATGCCGATAACTGGAACTCGGTTCAATTCCAACGTATGCCAAATGTTTCGCTTCGCCCAGGAAAAGAGAAATTAAGCGTTTTTGATATGATTAAAGGCGTTGAAAAAGGTATCTATATCATCGGTCGTGGCTCGTATTCGATTGACCAGCAGCGTTATAACTTCCAATTTGGTGGACAACTTTTCTACGAAATCAAAAACGGAGAACTCGTAGGAATGCTCGACGATGTGGCGTATCAATCAAATACACAAGAATTCTGGAACTCATGTGTGCAGATTTGTGATAAAGACGATTACCGTACTTTTGGTTCGTTTTTCGATGGAAAAGGTCAGCCTTCGCAGGTTAGTGCCGTTTCTCACGGAAGTGCAACCACTCGTTTCAATGGTGTAAACGTAATCAATACTGGAAGAAAGATTTGATAAAAGTCGATAGTCCACAGACAACAGTAAATAATTTAGAAAGTTATTAACTGTCAATTGTTGAACATTGACTACTTACATTTTAAAACTACAAAAATGAATAAAATATTATCAAAAGAAGAAGCTAAAAAGATAATAGATAAGGTTTTAGCATTTTCAAAGGCAGATGAAATGAGTGTGAGCCTCAGCGGAGGTCGCACAGGAAATATTCGTTATGCCCGAAACTCAGTTTCTACCAGTGGCGAATCATACGACCAATCGTTGGCAGTTACGGCAGTTTTTGGCAAACGCTCAGGCACAGCCACCATCAACGA
>NZ_JBMLRC010000031.1:0-4117 GCF_049241225.1 Emticicia sp. | reverse complement strand
ATTGATTTATTGCAAAACATGATGCGAAGCATGGATGCACGAAATGCCGACGAAGGACGTAGTTTCTTGAGCAAAAAAGGTGGCGGTACTCGTTTAGGCGAAAAACTATTCGACGAAAGAGTAAATATTTATTCTGACCCAACCAATATCGAAATTCCAAGCTCGGGCTTTGGTGGTGGTGGCGGTGGAGGCCGTTTTGGTGGCGGTGGTAGCGATGGTCGTCCGCAAGAAAAAATCTCTTGGATTGAAAATGGCGTTGTGAAAAACGTTTATTATTCAAGATTTTGGGCAGATAAAAAAGGCGTAAAAGCAATTGCTCCACCTGCGGGCTTTATCATGGCTGGTGGAAACGAATCTCTGGCCGATTTGATTAAAGGAACAGAAAAAGGCATCTTAGTTACACGTTTCTGGTATATCCGTGCCGTTGACCCTCAAACATTATTGTACACAGGACTTACTCGTGATGGAACTTTCTACATCGAGAAAGGACAAATCAAATACCCAATCAAAAACTTCCGTTTCAACGAAAGCCCAATTATTATGCTCAATAACCTTGAAGCAATGGGCAAACCGACTCGTGTAGGTGGTTGTTTGGTTCCGCCACTCAAAATCAGAGACTTTACATTCAGTAGTTTATCTGATGCGGTGTAAAATTAAATAGGATAAATACATTGCCGTCAGTTTCAACTGATGGATACATTAAAACAAACAAATTTGACTTTAGTCAAACCACAAATTTCGACTAAAGTCAAAATATGTTTTGTTTTCATCCAAGATTCCGTCAGCTAAAGCAGACGGCAATGAACCTTAGTTCTATCAAATTTTATTATTAAAATGTCTCATGTGTTCTTTGAATAGTTTATACAAACGTTTTATCATCACAAAGAGACCTTCCATTCAACAAGACTTATTACCTTTTATCAAAATCCAACCTACAATTTTTAAGCTTAAAAGAATATTCTATAAATTAGACTTCATTTATAAACTTATTATTTTACACAAAAACCGAAAAAGCTTTGAAAAGAAGAGATTTTATCCAGTTATCCAGCTTAGGTTTTGGCGGACTCATTTTGCCTAATATGCCATCTGCTGGTATTCCGATTATCGGAAACTCGGTATCGCAAGAAGCATTAATTGACGGAGCAATTGATGTTGCAGTCAAGAAACGCCTTGCCGATGCTGCTCTCAATGCCGCAAAAGCCAAAGGAGCTACCTACACCGATGTTCGTATCGGTCGTTATCTCAATCAATTTGTGGTTACTCGTGAAGACAAAGTTCAAAACATTGTCAATACCGAGTCTTATGGCGTAGGTGTGCGAGTAATTGCCAACGGTTGTTGGGGATTTGCAGCCGTGGTTGATGCAAAATCAGAAGCCGACACCGCACGTGCAGCCGAAGAGGCGGTTGCGATTGCGAAAGCCAATGCAAAACTCATGTCTCAACCCGTAATCCTTGCTCCACAAAATGGCTATGGTGAGGTTAGTTGGAAAGCACCTATTCAACGAAATTCGTTTGAAGTGCCAATCAAAGAAAAAGTTGATTTACTTCTTGGAGTAAATGATGCTGCCTTGAAAAACGGGGCAAATTATGTCAATTCGGTATTGTTTATGGTCAATGAGCAAAAGTACTTTGCTTCATCGGATGGTTCATACATCGACCAAGATATTCACAGAATTTGGCCGATTGCCTCAGTAACTGCCATCGACCCAAAAACGGGTAAATTTGAAACTCGTCAGGCACTTTCTGCCCCAGTTGGTATGGGTTATGAGTATTTACAGACCAATCCGAAGGATAAAGTTACGGGCATCACGACACGCTACAACAAGGGTTACGATATGCTCGAAGACGTTACTGCCGCAGCCAAACAAGCCAAAGAAAAACTAACATCAAAATCAGTTGAGGCAGGAAAATACGACTTAGTGCTTGACCCTTCTCATTTGTGGCTAACGATTCACGAATCAGTAGGTCACCCACTCGAACTTGACCGTGTTTTGGGCTACGAAGCGAACTTTGCCGGAACGTCTTTCGCTACGCTCGATAAATGGCAAAGCAAAAACTTCAATTATGGCAGCAAGGAAGTAAACTTCTTTGCCGATAAAACGCAAGTTGGTTCACTCGGTGCAGTTGGTTGGGACGATGAAGGCGTAAAAACCAAACAATGGGATTTGGTAAAAGACGGTACTTTGGTAAATTATCAAGCTATCCGTGACCAAGCACACATCATCGGTGAAACAGCATCGCACGGATGTTGTTATGCTGATAGCTGGTCGTCGGTGCAATTCCAACGTATGGCCAATGTTTCGTTGGCTGCGGGAAAAACACCTTTGACGGTAGCTGAAATGATTAAAGACGTTAAGAAAGGAATATATATCATTGGCGATGGCTCATTCTCTATCGACCAACAACGCTATAATTTCCAATTTGGCGGACAGTTATATTACGAAATTAAAGATGGACAAATTGCAGGAATGCTCAAAGACGTGGCGTATCAATCAAATACGCAAGAGTTTTGGAATTCGTGCGTAAAAATTTGTGACGAACGTGATTATAGACTCGGAGGTTCATTCTTTGATGGCAAGGGACAACCATCACAATCGAGTGCCGTTTCGCACGGAAGTGCAACAGCTCGTTTCAATGGTGTTAATGTAATCAATACGGCAAGGAAAGTGTAAGAAGATTTACGAATTACGATTTGGGATTTGGGATTTACGATTTCGATAACCGAGCGTAGCCGAGGTTGCGAATTCACTATTCACTCCTTCTATCATTCACTCATTCAACATTAATTATTCATGTCAGTCATATTATCAGAAAATGAAGCTAAAACCTTGCTTAAAAAGGTTTTGAGCTATTCAAAGGCCGATGATTGTGAAATTAATATTTCGGCCAATATCAACGGAAATATCCGCTATGCACGCAATGAAGTTTCGACAAGCGGTGCATTAACCAATCAAAATCTACAAGTACAATCGGCTTTTGGTAAAAGAGTTGGTGTGGCTACAATCGACGAATTCGATGATGCTTCGCTCGAAAAAGTAGTACGTCGCTCGGAAGAGTTGGCTCGCCTTGCTCCCGAAAACCCTGAATACATGGGTGTTTTGGAGCCACAACAATACATGAAGTCAGAAGGCTATTTTGATTCAACCGCCAATATCAACCCCGATGTTCGTGCCGAAGCCGTAATGAAGAGTTTGAAACTTACTCGTGAGCAAAAATTGGTTGCAGCAGGCTTTTTGGAAGACTCGAAAGGCTATTC
This sequence comes from Emticicia sp., assembly GCF_049241225.1. NCBI lineage: Bacteria > Pseudomonadati > Bacteroidota > Cytophagia > Cytophagales > Leadbetterellaceae > Emticicia > Emticicia sp. The sequence continues at coordinate 861 of NZ_JBMLRC010000031.1, read as the reverse complement.
GGCCATGATGAACTCAAAAGGCCTTTTTGCGTATTACAAAAGTACCAATATCAATTATTCACTCACGGTTCGCACCGAAGATGGCACTGGTTCGGGTTATGTAATCAAAGGTTTTAGCGATGTAAATAAACTCGATACTGCTGCCGCTACCAAAATTGCGATTCAAAAAGCAGTCGGGTCGAAAAATGCCAAAGCACTCGAACCAGGTAAATACACAGTAATTCTTGAACCAACCGCAGCGGCTGTTTTGCTCGAAAATATTTATTTCGATATGGATGCTCGTAGTGCCGACGAAGGTCGTTCGTTTTTCAGCAAACAAGGAGGAAAAACAAAATTGGGCGAAAAAATTGTCGATGAACGAGTAACCATTTTCTCCGACCCTGCTTATGCCGATTTGCCTGCATCTCCGTGGTCGGGCGATGGACAAGCTCAAGAAAAACGTATGTGGATTGAAAAAGGTGTAGTTAAAAACCTATCCTATTCTCGTTTTTGGGCGAAAGAAAAAGGGGTAAAACCCATTCCTTTCCCAACAAATTTTATTATGCTTGGTGGCGATGCAACGCTCGATGAGATGATAAAAAGCACCAAAAGAGGCATTTTAGTGACAAAACTTTGGTATATCCGCTCAGTTGACCCACAAACGCTTCTCCAGACTGGTCTTACCCGTGACGGAACTTTCTATATCGAAGATGGAAAAATCAAATATCCGATTAAAAACTTCCGATTCAACGAAAGCCCAATAATCATGCTCAATAATCTCGAAATGTTGGGAAAAACTGAGCGTGTGGTCAGCACCGAATCGAACCAAAATTATATGGTACCACCCATGAAAATTCGAGAATTTACATTTTCGAGTTTATC
>NZ_JBMLRC010000030.1:0-2657 GCF_049241225.1 Emticicia sp. | reverse complement strand
AGTAGCTCCGAGGGGAATCGAACCCCTATCTAAAGTTTAGGAAACTTCTATTCTATCCGTTGAACTACAGAGCCAGTATAAAATACATCTTTAAATGTTTAGGAAACGCTATCGGGCGGCGTTCCGCTCTATCCGTTGAACTACAGAGCCATTTATATTAAAGGAGTGAAATAAGTTTCACTCCTTTAATATTTCAACAAAAATATAAATAATTTGTTTTCATTGCATCAATCTATGCCAATTTCATCAACAAATAACCAAGCTGGACTTCCTTTACCAGGGTGATTGTCGGGAAGTTTGCCGTAATTTTGAGCGATAACCCTTACAAAACGCCCTTTTTTACCGTCAATTCCTACGCTTAATTGCTGTATAACTTTTTCTTCACCTTCTAAATTTCCTATTGGCATTTTCTTGGCACTCGTAAATTTCTTGCCATCTTCCGAAACCAAAACTTCTACTTCACGAGGTAGCATAATCCATGAAGATTTTGCTCGCAAGAAAGCAAACGAAACCGTTTGTAGGTTCATTACTTGCCCTAAATCAATCGTTACATCGAGGTTTTTGCCTTCAAAACCTACCCAAGTATCCAAGTTTCCAGCTTCGCCTTTTACGCCATTGGTTAGACCGTAAGTTTCACCACCAAGATATTTGGTTGGCTGGCTGACCAAAGTATATTTTCGTCCAGTCGATTTATTGATGTAATAATACTTGCTCATATCCTTGCCTAATTTTTGCCCTTTGTCCGTAAACGCAGTTGCTCTAACAGTGGCATCTTTAGTCACGATTACACCCGTTGGCTGATAAACCAACGAACTTGCCGTTGGCTCTGTGCCATCAATGGTGTATCTGATAACTGCCGCATTATCAGCAGTTTTGAGTTTTACGGCCACTTGACTTTTGGCGTTTACTGATGAACTTGCTGAAACATCATAGTACGCATTTGAGTAATTAACAGCCAAAAATCTTAGACGCTCAAAGTGTGTTTTTAGGCGAGTCGTAAAATCTTTGTAATCTTTGGCAGTATTGGCTGTCCAACCCACTTCGGCCAAAGCCGATGCTCTCGGAAATACCATATATTCGGCATGACTTGGAGTGGCAATGTATTCAGTCCAAACGTTGCCTTGTACGCCCAAAATATGTTTGGCTTGTTCGGCCGTTATGCCAGCAGGAATTGGGTTGTACGAATACACTTTTTCGAGTGGCAAAAAACCGCCAATTGCCACTGGCTCCGATGATGGGTCTGACTGATACGCATCTAAATAACAATGGCTTCCGGGAGTCATGATGGCATCGTGGTTTTGTTTCACGGCTTCGATTCCGCCTTCGATTCCTCTCCACGACATGATTGTGGCGTTTGGCGAAATACCCCCTTCTAAAATTTCGTCCCAACCAATCATTTTTTTGCCTTTCGAGGTCAAAAATTTATCTATTCTTTTGATAAAATAACTCTGTAATTCGTGTTCGTCTTTCAAGCCTTCTTTTTTCATTAACTCCTGACAAAACGGACTGTTTTTCCACGAAACTTTCGGACATTCATCGCCACCGATATGCACATAATTGCCTGGAAATAAAGCGATTACTTCGGTCAGAACATCTTCTAAGAAAGAAAAAGTTTGTTCGGTCGGGCAGAAAACATCGTCATAAACACCCCATTTTACGCCTACTTCGTAAGGGCCTTTTGAGCAACCCAATTCTGGATAACTTGCCAAAGCCGCCATTGCATGACCAGGCATTTCGATTTCGGGAATTACGTTTACGAATTTCTTTTGGGCGTATTTTACTACTTCTGATATTTGTTCTTGGGTATAAAATCCACCGTAAGGTTTGCCGTCAAAACGCTGGTCGGTGAAATGCCCTTCCATTGATTCTTTGCGTTTTGAGCCAATTTCGGTCAATTTTGGGTATTTTTTTATTTCAATTCTCCAACCTTGGTCGTCGGTTAAGTGCCAATGAAACGTATTCATTTTGTGCAAAGCCAGCAAATCAATATATTTTTTGATAAACGAAACTGGAAAAAAATGACGGCTCACATCAAGCATCAAACCACGATACCCAAACTGCGGACGGTCATAAATCGAACAATTCGGAATGCTCCATTTTACATCATTTGCCGCCGAACTGCTGTAAATTTCGGTAGGAAGCAATTGCAAAAGACTTTGTAAGGCATAAAATTCGCCCTTTGCCGTTGAGGCCGACATCACCACACTATTAGTTTCTACTTTTAGGGTATAATCTTCTTCGCCCAAAGTTTTATCGCCTGATTTTGGGCTGAGTGGCATAAAAATAATGGCTTTTGTATTGGCAGGAGCAAAGCCAGTAAGGTCAAATTCTTCGATATTGAGTGTCATGCCCGAAGTGATCAGAAAACGCTCGGCGAGCATCTCGGCCAATGGACGCAAATCTGGGTTATTTCTCGGAATCAGAATCTTGGTTTGAGCATTGACCACGAATGAGCCAGCCGTTTGTATGAGTTGTGTAGGTTTTGGAATGATTGCGTATTTGTTCTGTGCAATACTATAAAACGATAAAGCAATGAGGCCAATTACGCCAAAAAATTTCTTCATGGTGCTTCGGAGGGGTTTATTGAATTTTTAGGAAAACGAAATTCGGCTTTTCGTGGTATAATTGCAAACAAAAATTTATTTTTTTATTTTTGA
>NZ_JBMLRC010000029.1:0-2712 GCF_049241225.1 Emticicia sp. | reverse complement strand
AAACGGGACGAATCAAAAACTTCGAGCAAGCAGTTGCTCACACAGGAAAACTTTGCACGACTTACCCTTTTGATGATTCTGATATATACAAAATCATCGAAGGTGCGGCTTACTCGCTTCATGTAAAATATGACGCTAAACTCGATATTTACATCGACTCGCTCATCACGCTTATCGGCAAAGCCCAAGAACCCGATGGCTATCTTTACACTACCCGCACGATGGGCGACACCACCCACCCTTGGATTGGAAAAGAACGCTACGAAAAAGAACACGAATTGAGCCACGAACTCTACAATATGGGGCATTTCTACGAAGCGGCAACGGCACATTATTTGGCTACCAAAAAACGAAATATGTTGGATATTGCCATCAAAAATGCCGACCATCTTTTGACAGTTTTTGGGCCAGGGAAAAAGGCCGTTGCCCCTGGGCATCAAGTAATTGAAATTGGTTTGGGAAAACTTTACCGAGTGACAGGTAATCAGAAATACCTTGATTTATCGAAGTTTTTTATTGATTGTCGAGGCCAACGAAAATACGAAAAGAAAACGGGCGATAAAGATGCAACTGTCTGGCAGACAGGAGCTTACTGGCAAGATAATATTCCTGTAACGCAGCAAACCGAAGCACTCGGACACTCGGTGCGTGCTGGTTATTTGTACGCAGGAATGGCCGATGTGGCTTCAATGACCAATAATTTGGAATATTTAACGGCTCTCAATAAAATTTGGGACAATGCTTTCTCGAAGAAAACCTACATCACGGGTGGACTCGGACAAGCAGGAAATTGGGAGGGTTTCGGCCCTGATTATGAGTTATCGAATCATGCGGCTTATTGCGAAACGTGTGCGGCCATTTCGAGCGTTTACTGGAATCATAGAATGTTTATGATGTACGGCGACTCGAAGTATATTGATATTTTAGAGCGAACACTCTATAACGGACTCATCAGCGGCATCGGGCTTGATGGAAAATCATTCAACTACGAAAACCCGATGGAATATAACTACCAAAAAGGTAAGTTAAGTGGCGAAAACAAGCGTTCTCCGTGGTTTGGCTGTTCGTGTTGCCCAACTAATATTTGTCGTTTTATGCCTTCGATTCCGAGTTATGTATATGCTCAAAAAGATAATCAAGTATATGTAAATTTGTTTATGAGCAACACAACAACTTTGGAGGTTTTACCAAAAGAAAGCGTAACGATTTCGCAAACTACTGAATATCCGTGGCATGGAATGGTAATCATCGGGGTCGAGCCAACTAATAAAAATGGATTGAAATTCCCGCTACATATCCGCATTCCGGGCTGGGCAAGAGATGAGGCTTTTCCTACTGACCTATACCGATATAAAGATAAATCAAATGAGAAACCATCGTTGAATGTAAATGGCCAGATTTTAGAATACAAAATCGAAAATGGCTATATGATTGTGGATAGAGTTTGGAAAAAAGGCGATAAAGTAATGATGAATTTGCCGATGAGTGTGAAGCAAGTTGTGGCCAACGAAAAAGTAAAAGATAATATCGGTAAGATTGCGATTGAGCGTGGCCCGATTGTTTACTGTGCCGAATTTGTTGATAATAACGGACTTACATCTAACTTGGTAGTGCCTGATAATCAGAACTTTGCAACAGAATTTCAGACAAGTTTATTGAATGGCGTTATGACTCTCAGAGGCTCGGCAAATGCCTTGAGTATCGAAAATAATTCATCAGTTTCGACCAAAACTCAACCTTTAGTTTTGATTCCGTATTACGCTCGCTCGAATCGTGGGCAAGGAGAAATGAGAATTTGGTTTCCTACCCGAATCAAGAATTTGGAGATTATGACTGAGTAAAGGTTGCCTTTTAAAGAAAACGAGGGAATGTCGCAAACATTCCCTCGTTTTCTTTCGGATACTTCCTCTTAATTACAACCACCGATTTCAGCTCTAAAAATAGTACCATTATCGGCTTTAAAACCAGCGTTTAATTCTACAACTTTTGCTTGATAAGTAGTATTAGCAGTACCAGTTATTGAGTTAGTTGCTGTAATTTTTCCATTTGTACTCGATGCTTGTTTGGTTTGTGTACCAGAGGCATAATCATCAGTTGGGCTAACCAAAAGGAGAGTCGTAAGACATGGATTTATCGGTGCTAAATTAAATCGAGCCATAACAGAGTAATGGTCAGATGTGGTTGTTCCATAACTTGTTACATAAGACTCTGCATTACTCACTCGTGCCGAATTAGCTATGTATTGTGTCGAAAGTTCGTTAGAACTAATTAAGTGGTCAATCATATCGCTAAAACCAACCGTACTTTTCAGACCTGCGTCACTCAATGCTCTTGTGTGCATATTATATCTGGTTGGGTCGTTGTTGTAAGCCACATAGCTCGTTTGATTATTTGGTACGCCTGCGGTTGTAGCAACTGTGAAGTCTATATCATCATTAAAATCTCCCATCATAATTATTGGAAGTGTTGCAAATTGAGCATCAAGGGTATCTTTTAGTGCTTCTACATCAAACTTTCTCATATTATATCTGCTCAAGGCATCAGCAGGTGTTGAACCTGTATTCGCACGTGCATGTACGCCAACGAACATAATTTTTTTAGATGGGCTATTCGGGATATTTACATCGGCAGTAAGTGTAAATGGTAAACGTCCGGAAGCCCAAAAACGAGTTTTATCGGCATCAGGAAACGAGTTTAATACCGCAGGAACGC
>NZ_JBMLRC010000028.1:0-6782 GCF_049241225.1 Emticicia sp. | reverse complement strand
CCATCAGGTTAAGATTTTTTTTGATTGACGATTAAGAATTGATGAGCGGTTCGCCGCAGCGATGTAAATTGTAGAATTTGAGAAATAAAAATATTCTAAAATCAACAATTTTTAATCTGTATTCTTCAATTTTGGCTATGGTGAGGACACAGAAACGAGCGTGTTTACACCAAAAAACGCCATTGCCTGTGTCCTCACAGGCAATGATTTCGCAAATAATTAATTATGGAAAAAATCCGTTGTCTTGCCGTTGATGATGAGCCTTTAGCTCTCGATATTTTGGCAAATTATATACAGAAAACACCCAATCTGAGCCTTGTGGCTACTTGTACCGAGCCTTTGGAAGCTCTGAGTTTGATTCAGCAAGGGAAAGTCGATTTGTTGTTTTTGGATATTCAGATGCCTACCCTCACGGGTATTCAGTTTTTGCGAGTCATGAATGGCAAATGCAAGACAATTCTGACAACGGCCTACTCGGAATATGCCCTTGAAGGCTACGAATACGATGTGGCAGATTATTTACTGAAACCGATTTCGTTTGAACGATTCTTGAAAGCCGTACAGAAAGCAGTGGGGCAGTTTTCAATGGGCAGTTTGCAGTCTTCAGTTGGCGGTGGGCAGTCTTCGATAGGCAGTTTGCAGTCTTCGATTGGCAACGAAAATTCAGAAACTTTAAGTTCTCCAACAACTACTCAACAGCAGCAACTCGACTTTATTTTTGTAAAAACTGAGTACAAAATTCAGAAAATCAACCTTTCGGATATTCTTTATTTGGAAGGATTGAAAGATTATGTATCAATTTACACTACCACCGAGCGAATCCTGACGCTACAAACCATGAAAAAAATGGAAGAAATGTTGCCCTCGAATCGCTTTGTGCGGGTGCATAAATCTTACATTGTTTCGCTCGAAAAAATCGAAACCATCGAACGTCAACGAATTTTTATTGGTAAAAACACCATTCCAGTTGGCGATAGTTTTCAGAAAGATTTCATGAAACTCATCGGGTGAAATTTTACTCGCTGAATCATCTAAAAGCGTTGTGTATCTGACCTGATGCACAACGCTTTTTTTCTTGTAAGATGCAAAATTCCGTTATTATGGAATTTTGTAGACACAGTTTTCTCTATGTAATTATCCTCCTTTATGAACAAGTTATTTTGCTTTACTATTTAATGTATTTTAAAAATGGCACATTTTGCTAGTTTATTTACTTGTTTTTATGTTCGTTCTAAGGGGAAGTTGTGTTTTGGGATAGCATTTTTCTGATGTCTGTAATTTTTAGTGGAAATATTTTCCATTAAATTGGAAAATATTATAAAATTTATTTCCTTTGTAATGTCAATCAGAAAATTCAATAAAAAATAAAAATTATACTATTATTTACTTGCCAAGATGTTTAAACTTTACCAAAGAAAAATGAAATCATTAATTAAGTACGCACTCATTGGCTTAGTGTGTGTAACATCAAGTGTTTATGCCCAAATGCCGCATGATGTTATCTACATGCCAAAAAGAACTGCTTGTTTGGCGGTGTCTTACAGCAATAGTAGCTGGAAAGAATACTGGGAAAATACGCTCAAGCGTGAAAATCTTAATATCGGTACACTCACAACTCAAAGTGTGATGCCAATGGTGGCCGTGGGACTAACCGATAAATTGAATGTGATTGTCGGAATTCCATATATTACAACTAAAGCCAGTGCAGGGAACTTGATGGGACAAAAAGGTATTCAAGACCTCTCGGGTTGGTTGAAATACGAATTAGTTAAAAACGATAAAGGCTTTTCTATACATGGTGTCTTAGGTGCATCGATTCCTGTCGGAAATTATGTGCCAGATTTTCTTCCGATGTCTATTGGGTTGCAATCTAAAACGGCTACGGGTCGTTTGATTGCTAACTACACACACAAATCGGGGATTTATGTTACTGCTCACGGAAGCTACATGCTTCGAAGTAATATCAAAGTTGACCGTGATGCTTATCAAGCAGATAATCGAGTATATAATACCAACGAAGTGAGTGTTCCAAACGCAACTGATGCGGCCGTAAGATTGGGTTATATCAAAGATGGAAGCCGTATTCAGGCCGAAGTTTTTGCCGAAAACTTCACCTGTGTGGGTGGAGATAATATTCGCCGTAATGATATGCCTTTCCCGACAAATAACATGACCTCTACGAGCGTAGGTTTCTACGGTAAATATCAGCCAAAAAATATCGGATTCAATGTGCGTGTAGCCAGAGTGGTAAATGGTATGAATGTTGGCCAAACGACAAGTTTTTCAGTTGGTTTATTGTACCAGTTGAACCCGAAAACTAAAAAATAATAGATTTTCTCGTGGTAGAGACAGGACATGCCCTATCTCGACGGAGGCAAAACTCAAAATAAATTGAATTATCAAAATGAAAAATACATACAAAAATATACTTAAAGCAATCATTATAGCTCCCCTATTGGGGGCGGGGGGGGCTGTTGTTCTTTCTTGCGATAAAACCGTGACAGAACCCTTAAAAGAAGCATACGTTCCAACTAAATTAGACGAAAATGCAGGTACTTGGAAACCATACATATTGACATCATCGAGTGAAGTGGCAGTAGCTGCACCAAAAGCAGCTTCCGATGCAGCATATTTGAAAGAATTAGACTCATTAAAAAATAAAATTATGCCAGTCCTAACGCCTGCCAACAAAGATGCAATCGCATACTGGGGGGCAGGAGCGGTCTATCGTTGGAATGAAATTGCTCGTGAATTGGCAGCTCGATATAATATTCCGCCTGCCTCAAACGCCGAAGGAAAATATCCAGTGCCAGATGCGGCTAATCCTCTGGCCGACCCTAAATTCCCGTTTGCAAATCCACCTTACACAGCTCGTGCTTTAGCTTATTTAAGTGTAGCACAATACGATGCTTTGGTGAGTGCTTGGAACTATAAGTACAAGTATAATCGCAAAGCACCGTCTAAAAACGATGCCACAATCTCAACTTTATTGCCAGTTTCTGACTTACCATCCTATCCTTCCGAAGATGCTGTTGTGGCAGCAGCATCTTATACCATTTTGGTAGCGATGTTTCCGGGTGAAGTGCCTTTTTTAGATGCTAAATTAGCCGAAGCTAAAAATGCAAGAGTTTGGGCTGGGGTAAATGTACCGAGCGATATTACGGCTGGCGATGCACTTGGAAAAGCTGTTGCGGCAAAAGTAATGGCAAAAGCTCGTGTAGATGGAATGAGTGCTTCAAATAACCAAACACTCGTAGCTGGTCAAATCGAAGCCGCCAAAAGTCGTGGAATCAAAGATACATGGGTGAGCCAAGAAATTCCCGCTCGCCCGCCAATGTTGCCAAACTATGGATCCGTGGCTACTTGGAATTTCGATAGAAAGACTTTAGAAAGTATTCGTCCAAAAATGCCGTATGTGGTTGGGTCAGCCGAATGGCAAAAAGAGTTTGAAGAATTGGAGAAAATCAATAAATCACAAACCCGTGAGCAAGCCCGTATTGCCAATTATTGGGCTGATGGTGCGGGAAGTTATACGCCACCAGGGCATTGGAGCAGAGAGGCCGCCAATCTTTGTCACGAGAATAAGTTTAGTGAAGTCGCTACAGCACGTACGATGGCATTGGTAAGCACGGCTCTGATGGATGCTGGTATTGCTTGCTGGGAAACAAAATATTACTACTATACACCACGTCCGCAACAGTTTGGCTTGAAAACCTCGGTTGGCTTGCCAAACTTCCCTTCTTACACTTCTGGACACTCAACGTTTTCGGCGGCAGCAGCCACGGTTTTAGGGTCGGTTTTCCCTTCTAAAGCTGCCGAAATGACTGCCAAAGCTAAAGAAGCTTCAGAGTCAAGAATTTATGGTTTGATTCATTTCCGAGTTGACTGCGAACTTGGTTTAGTACACGGAGCCAAAATCGGCGAATATGCTATCGCCCGTGGGAAAGCCGATGGGTCGGGGTACTAAGCTTTATTGATTTGAAATTGCTTCGTAATAATTATAAAATGAGTGTGGGCAGCCTTTCGGCTGCTCACTTTAGAAAAAATATAATTCAATCTTCCTTTTTTTTAACGGACATACACAATGAAAAAACTTATCCTTTCTTTGGCAATTATTTCAGCTTCTATGAGTGTCTATTCACAAGGCTGTATCGCAGTGCGTTCAATGTCCACGGCTAACGGAAATCCGAGTGGTTCGGCTTTTATGAAGGCTGGCGAATTTCAGTTTTCTACTAATTTCAGAAAGCTACATTCTTACAAACATTTTGTCGGAAAAGTTGAGCAACCTCATCGTGTTGAGCAAAAAACCGAAGTTATCAACGATTCATATAACTTTGATTTTGGTCTTACTTATGCTGTTAGTAGTCGCCTAAGTTTTACGCTCAATGTGCCACTTTCTTACAACGACCGCTCGTCACTCTACGAGCATTATGGCAATGGCACACCTGCGGGGTCAAATCCACGTTTTCATACCCAATCGCAAGGGGTGGGTGATATGCGTTTGTCGGCATCTTATTGGCTCATTAATCCAACTACGGCACCCAAAGGTAATATCGCTATCGGAGTAGGAATAAAAGCACCAACTGGAAATGCTAACGTGCAAGACGAGTTTCACAGACTCGACAAAGACAAAAAAGAATATATTCAGATAAAAGCAGTTGACCAATCAATGCAATTAGGTGATAGCGGCTGGGGACAAAGCATAGAAATGCAAGGTTATTTGTCGGCATTTAAAAAAGCTCAGTTATATTTCAATGGTTTTTATTTATTCAGCCCGAAAGAACTGAATAAAGCAACTGGTTTTTCAGTACCTGACCAGTTCGGGGCAAGAGTTGGCATGACCTACGCTTTATTCCCAAAAAAGAATATTGCTGTTAGTTTAGGTGGGCGTTTGGAAGGTTTACCAGCCGTTGATGCTATTGGTGGAAGTCTCGGTGCTCGTCGCCCAGGATACATCGTTTCGGTAGAGCCGGGTATCATTTGGAGTGGACACAAAAGCTCATTTTTAGTGGCAGTTCCTTATGCAGTTGTAAGAGATAGAATTCCGACTTGGACAGTGACAGGTTTCCGTGAAGGTGATGCCGCCTTTGCTGATTACTTTATCTCGGCTACTTACGCTTATCGTTTTTGAGTTGATGAAATATAATAAATGAGTGTTTCAACAAAGAATGTGACAAAAATCATTGTTTTAGGTCACCTAAGTCACATTCTTTGTTGAATTTTTCATGAAATCGAAAAAGAAAAAGTAGATTTGTGGACAATTCTGAAATACTCAATTAACTGAAAAAAACAGCCTCCATATTGTTTTTGTGTCTTTTGCTTTGCAATGCTCTGGGCTATACATTCGTTTTTTTAGTAAACGAATGGCAGGAAAGTCATGAGGTAAAAGCCACCAGTTTTGTGGAGCTTGAAGGCGATAAATTGGTTTTTAAAATGCAGTTATCGTTGCCTTATCAATCAGAATGGAGAAACGAACTCATTGATGGCAGTACTGCGATTTTTGAAGGAGAGTTCTTTAAATCTTACGAACAGGTTTACCGAGGCGATACGCTTTACACATATTACAAAAGACTTGATTTGAGCCGAGATAATATCATGGCTTTGATGAGTGAAGTTCACGAAAACTTGAATTTGTTTTCTGAGAGGCACAAATCCACCAGCCAGAAAGCTTTAGAGTTTTCTAAGAATCTTACCAAAGACTACGTTGAGTTTCGCTCAAAAATGCTGGTGTGGTTTAAGCTCGAAGATTTGCCTCGTCGCAATTATTTTATCAACAACTTCTACTATAGTTTGTCTCTGACGGTCAATGCTCCACCGCCAATTCTTTCATGAAACTTTTCTTTTTTGAAAATTCATTGGGCACTCCTTCCAAAAAGGATTTGTCATGCCGTATCTTATACTCAAATCAACCAAACGCTGACTGTTAAATTGTCAGAGACTTTGTTTTTTGGAATTGTTTTTGTTTGAGTACAAAGCATAAATTTTGATTGTAAAATATTTATAATCAATGAATTGGTTTGTTTGGAAAACTCTTTTTTTAATCGGAATTATTATGAAAAATAATATATCAACTTTGGAGCAACCCAGAGTTTTAATCTCATTTGTTTGGCTCAATCGGATAGCTCTTTTTGTGGTCTTTTTTTGGTTTGGATTGCTCAAGATAATTGGACTTTCACCTGCAAAAGATATCGTAACTCACCTACATCATCAAACCATCGAACCCTTTATTTCGGCTTCGCATTTTATTCCATTATTGGGTTTGATTGAATGTTTGATTGGTGTTTTGTGGTTAGTGCCAAAGTTTACTAAACTTACTTTTGTCATATTTTGCTTACAAATGTTCACCACATTTTTGCCGCTCATTTTGCTCCCGAGCGAAACTTGGCAAACCGATTTTGCTTTGACTCTCGCTGGGCAGTATATCATCAAAAACGTGGTGCTAATTGCCTCGGCATATACAGTTTATCAAGTTCGAAATAATGCAAAGAATTAACCACAAGCGAAAAATATTAAATTTATCATGTTTTATGTAGCCATGGGCGTCACGAAGCAGATGTAGTTCTATGCATGTCTGTGACTTTGGGTTTCTGTTGGTCGTCAAGTTAATCCTAGCTTTTTACTTGTTTTTGATACTTTACTTGCCTAAAATTTTAAGTTTTAGGCAAGTTTTCGGTATTTTGTTGTTTATCAAATAAAGCATTAAGAGATTAATACAAATGAAAAATTATATTGCACAAAATGCCACCGTGGTTGGCAAAGTATCGCTCGGCGAAGATTCATCA
>NZ_JBMLRC010000027.1:0-1379 GCF_049241225.1 Emticicia sp. | reverse complement strand
AACTCAAAAAAACGCACCGACCAGCTCGACCAAATCAATTATCGAAAACAGCATTTGGGCAAAAGTCTGAGTTTATCTTATGACAAACCGCTGAAAATTGTCAGAGGCGAAATGCAATATTTGATTGATGAATTTGGGCAAAAATACCTCGACACGGTCAATAACGTAGCTCATGCGGGTCACGAACACCCAAAAGTGGTAGAGGCGGGGCAACAACAAATGTCGGTTTTGAATACCAATACTCGTTATCTGAATGATGAAATACTGGAGTTTGCCGAAGAATTACTCGCTACTTTTCCCGAAGAATTATCGGTGCTACATTTTGTAAATTCGGGCAGTGAAGCCAACGAATTGGCACTCCGAATGGCCAAAGCCATGACTGGCGAAAAAGATATAATTGCCTTAGAAATTGGCTATCACGGAAACACGCAGGGCTGCATAGACATCAGTTCGTATAAATTTGATGGAAAAGGCGGTAAAGGTTGCCCCGAAAATACGCATATCGTACCGCTGCCCGATGCTTTCCGAGGAATTTATCAAGGCGAAGATACGGGAGAAAAATACGCCAAGCACGTCGAAGAAGCGATTCTGAAAGTACAATCAAAAAATAGAAATGTAGCGGCTTTTATTGCCGAGAGCATCGTGAGTTGTGGTGGTCAAATTGATTTGCCCGAAGGCTATCTAAAAGACGCTTACCGATACGTACGTGAGGTGGGCGGCGTTTGTATTGCCGATGAGGTTCAAGTCGGTTTTGGGCGAGTTGGTAAAGCCTTTTGGGGATTTCAGTTGCAAGGCGTAGTGCCTGACATCGTTACGATGGGAAAACCAATCGGCAATGGACACCCACTGGCGGCCGTTGTCTGCACAAGAGCGGTAGCCGATGCTTTTGCCAATGGCATGGAATATTTCAATACTTTTGGTGGAAATCCCGTTTCGTGTGCCATTGGGCGACAAGTTTTACAGGTAATTAAAGAAGACAAACTCCAAGAAAATGCCTTAGAAGTAGGCGAGTACTTAAAAAAACAGCTGAGAAGCCTACAAAAAACCTATCCGATTATAGCCGATGTGAGAGGCGAGGGTTTGTTTTTGGGAATAGAATTGGTTGATGAAAACAAAATGCCTTTACCCGAACAAACCAATTATTTGGCCAACCGCATGAAAGATTTTAAGATTCTGATGAGTGTCGATGGCCCGCAGCACAATGTACTTAAAATCAAGCCACCAATGTGTTTTTCAAAAGCCAATGCCGATTACATGCTGGAGGTTTTGACACAGGTTTTGAGCGAGAGTTTTATGGAATTTTAAGCAAAAACAGCAATGTCATTTAATATCGACATTGCTGTTTTTGTTTCATTAACGACTAAAATTATAACCAAATG
>NZ_JBMLRC010000026.1:29313-33979 GCF_049241225.1 Emticicia sp. | reverse complement strand
AAACTAAAACTCCCAATATTAGATAAGTACAATTGGTCTTGCCGAGTTTCTTGGCAAGATTTTTTGTTTCTGGATATGCCTGTGATTCGTAAAATGAAAAAATCAGAATACTCTGATGCACCAGTAAAAAGAAGATAAATCCAGCCAAAAAGGCTTGCCAATCAAGATTTGGTTTCGTACTAAAAGCACTTCCAACCACACAAATACTATAAATTACCGAAGTAAAAATTTCTTTAAAATACTGATAATTAGCCGATTTTGATTTTTTCTGTAAAATATAAAAGTAAATCAGTATCAAAACCGAAAGAGTAATACCAAAATAAATGACATTTCGGGGTAGAAAAAAGGCTAAAATAGCGGCAATCAAAAACAAAATAATGATGCCAACTTGCAGATAATATTGATGCTGGAAGTGAAATTGGTGTCGGGCATCTTCTGGCTCAGACTTGAGGTTATCGAGCAGGCGGTCGAGTATATAAATAATCCAAGTACAGATGCCCAAAATTAATAGCGAGGGTAGATTTGTCACACTATTTCCATCAGGTATTTTCCAAAACATCCAACTACTTGCCACCGCCCCCAATACTACATCAAGGCTTAGATAGTGAAGTGTTTTTAAGAAAATTGTTCCATTTTCTTTCATACCTAAATCTCAAGTATCTGCAACTGATTTACCCTTTTAAAATGATTAATATTTAGGGTTGCCAATTTGAATTGATGAAATTTCGCAGTAGCTGCAATGAGTATATCTGCCAAACCAATTTCTTGATTTTTGGCTCTAAGTTCCTTTTTAATTCTCACAGTTTCATCAATTACTGATTCATCTAAAGAAATTACATTCACTTTTTGAAGCAGTGCCATCCAAAATAAATCTTGCTGAGTGTTACTACCAAGCATCAATTCATATTTGGTAATGACCGAAATTGCCAAATCTTCATTTTCAGAAAATAGTTGGTAAAGTATCGTTTTTTCTTTGTTTTGCTTACGAAAATAATCAATCAAAATCGAAGTATCTACCAAAATCATATTTCACCAATTGAATTAATTTCTTCTCGGTTTTTCAAATATTCTTGATATTCCTCTTCATTCCAAGTAGGCCCATTCAAAAGTATTTGCTGAAAATCACTCACATTTTTTTTTGTACTCTTTTCTTTTTTTAAAGTAATTAGTTCTAAATCAGCCAAGTCTTTCAATAATTTAAAAGCTTTCGGATTTAAAATTTCGACAGAATACGTTTGCATAACTTTATTGTTTTATCAAATTTAATCAAAAGCCCTTAAAATCAAAACTCTATTTCATCTCCTACCGAAATCTTTCCTGTTTCCACAACTAGCAAGTTCTGCCCAAATAAAATTTTATTATTCACATTTCTATACTGTGTCAGTGTTCTGAGAGGTTCTTTCCCTTTCTCGGCCGTTTCGGGGTTTATCGTTGTCAGCACGCACCTTGCACAGGGTTTTACTCCTACCAATTTTGCCTCGCCCACGGTAAAATATTTCCAAGTATCTTCTATGTGGGCCACGCCACCCGTAAAAACAAGATTTGGTCTAAAACGCTTCATCGAAACTGGCTCTTCGAGTTTAGCATTCAGTTCGTCGAGGCTTGCTTGTCCAATTACCAAAATCGGATAGCCGTCCGAAAAACTCGTGTGTTCTTCTTTTGTGATTGAATATTTCGGGTCGGTCAACCTTATCGAATCATCGGGTTGATAAAACAAACTACATTTCATTCCCAAAACTGTCGTAAACCACGCATCAGCCTCATCGCTTACTCGGATTCCACGCACCACATCGTCCCAAATCGTAATTTGCTGTTGTTCAGCAGTTTCTGGCACAAACGAAATCTGTAAAGGAGCTATTCTTTTCAATCGGTGTGTCACTCGTAAACCCGTTTCTTCGATAGCCACATCAATCAACGCCATTTGTTCGTTTTGGCGTTGGGTAATAAACATATTATTTTCATCGGCGAGTACCCAACGGCGGTCATATTGCAGTCCACGTTCTTCAACAATGGCGTGTTGCAGGCTAATTCCGCCCAGTGATTTGATTGGATAAATCGTGATTTCAGAAACAATAAAAGACATATTTTGTTTTTTCAATTAAATCGTGAATCAAAAGCAAACCTTTAAAGACATAAATATCTGACTATCAATTATTTATTCGTAATTCATCAATCGAATTATTCGTCATTCTTATTCAACACAACAATTCTTTGAAAAAATCGTTTGATTGATTAGGTTAAACTCATAAATTGAGTCGAAATATCAAATTTCTATGGAAAGCAAAAGCTTCCATGAAACAACCCGTAAAACATGAAAAGAATACTTCATATTATTGCCCTTTTGGTGCTTACCAATTCGGTTTTTGGACAAATTCAAACCTATAAACGTGGTCTTTCGAGCTTCGATAAAGGTCAGTACGAATTAGCCATTAAAGATTTGACGAAGGTAGTAAATATTGCCGAAAGCGAAAAAGCCAATCTGTATCATAAAATTGCCGAATCCTATCGTCTGTCGAATCGTTGGGTAGAAGCCGTGCCGTTTTATCAGAAGGCTTTTGAAGCAAAACTCACCAATCCAGAAGCTCATTTCCACTATGCTTTTGCTCTGAAAGCCGCAGGAAACTATGATTTAGCCTTGAAAGAATTACAACAATTCATTGACTCGAAAAGTACCATAAAGGCGTATAATGAAAAGGCATATCGTGAAGTAAATACGCTCAAAACGATTGATGATATTAAGAAAAAACAAAGTGTTGTAGAGTTCAAAAACCTTTCGCAACTCAATACCAAAGGCTCAGAGTTTGCTCCGATGGTGTTGGGCGATGAATTGATTTTTACGGCTTCTCGCAAAAATAAAATTTATGCCAATGGCTTGCCGTATGTTGGACTTTACAAAGTAAAAATAGATAAAACGATTGGTGAAATGGGCAAAGTTGAGAAATTCAGCGATGCCATTTTTGATGAAGAACGCAACGAAGGAACACCAACTTTTTCTCCCGATGGCAAAACGATGATTTATTCTCGTGGCAATACGGGCAAACGCAAAGACCTCTCGCCCGACATGGATTTGTATATTTCACGCTATGTTGATGGCAGCGGCTGGACCGAACCACGCTACGTAAGTGCCTCTGATTCAGCCAGTTGGGATGGCAGCCCTGCGTTCTCACGTGATGGGAAAACAATCTATTTTGCATCAAATCGCCCTGGTGGATTTGGTGGATTGGATATTTATAGAGTAAACATGGATGCTTCGGGGCGTTTCGGAAATCCTGTGAATTTGGGTAAAGAAATCAATACTGCTGGCGATGAAATGTTTCCGTATGTATCAGAAGATGGAAAACTCTATTTTGCTTCTGATGGCCACCCTGGCCTCGGTAAACTTGACCTTTTCTTGGCCGTGCGTGCGGGAGGAAAAATTACGGTTGAAAATATGGGGATTCCGTATAATTCAAACATGGATGATTTTGGTTTGGTAATGAGCAAGCGTGGCGATGTGTTTTTCTCATCGAACCGTGCGGGTGGCTCGGGCGATGATGATATTTATTATTATGAAGCTCCGAAAAAGCCAGATTTAGCCGATAACGACGACCCATCGAAAAACCCATTGCTTTCGCCTAAAAATGGCAACCCAGATAGCACCAGCAAAGCCCTCGAAATCAAGACGGTTAATTATTATTTAGTCGGAACCATTACCACAAAAAATGCGTCAAATGCCTTTGTGCCACTCGATTCGGCACGCGTGAGAGTGGTAGACACTGATAATGAAAACGAAGTAATTACGGAGCTTACCACAGGAAAAGACGGTAAATTTGGCCCAATTAAACTGAAAGCCGATGGCAATTATTTGGTGATGTCGAAAAAGGCAAATTTCTTGACAAACCGTGAAGAGTTTTCGATGAATGGCCGTGAGATTCCGCAGTCGTTATTGAAGAAACCTGTAACCGATACGACTTTCTATACATCGCTCAATTTAGAGCCTGTTTTCGTAGGAAAAACATTCAGAGTTGATAATATTTATTACGATTTAGATAAATGGGATATTCGCCCAGATGCAGCCATTGAACTGGACAAATTAGTACAAACGCTCACCGATAACCCTCAGATTAAGATTGAGTTAGGCTCACATACGGATTCGCGTTCGAGTGATATTTACAACCTTCGATTATCACAAAAACGTGCCGAATCGGCCATCAACTATATTGTGTCGAAGGGCATTGCTCGTGAAAGACTTTCGGCGAAAGGTTATGGTGAAAGCGAATTAATCGTAAAAAATGCCAAAACTGAAGAAGAACACCAAGTCAATCGCCGTACTGAATTTAAAGTTTTAGAAATCGAGTAATTTTAAGAGTCAGCAGTCGGCAGTCAACTGTCAACAGAAAATACTTTTGTGACTTTAGAAATAAAACCAAATTACCTGTTTCAGCGTTTATATACATGAGCGTGTCAAGCCCGAGCCTGACACGCTTTTTTAATCAAAATCATTTCAGAAAAGCTATGAGAAAAACCTTTGTTGCCAGCCTTACGCTGAGCGTTTTTATTTTTATACTTTCATGCAGTACAACTACCAAACCAACCGAAAAGGTAGTCGATAAAACAGTTTATGGCCCTACGGAAAAGGCTTATTTTGCATCGGGTTGTTTCTGGTGTGTAGAGGCTATTTTTGAAA
>NZ_JBMLRC010000026.1:0-29213 GCF_049241225.1 Emticicia sp. | reverse complement strand
GAAAAGGCTTATTTTGCATCGGGTTGTTTCTGGTGTGTAGAGGCTATTTTTGAAAGTTTGAAAGGCGTGAAAGAAGCCGTTTCAGGATATAGTGGTGGGCATACCAAAAACCCAACTTACGAAGACGTAAACACCGAACTTACGGGCCACGCCGAGTCGGTTGAGGTTATTTACGACCCAAAAATTATTTCTTACGAAACCCTCTTGAAAGTGTATTTTGCTTCGCAAGACCCAACGCAGGTAAAAGGTCAAGGCCCAGATAAAGGAGACTCGTATCGTTCGGTAATTTTCT
The DNA here is from genome assembly GCF_049241225.1 of Emticicia sp. Taxonomy (NCBI): domain Bacteria; kingdom Pseudomonadati; phylum Bacteroidota; class Cytophagia; order Cytophagales; family Leadbetterellaceae; genus Emticicia; species Emticicia sp. The sequence continues at coordinate 28,921 of NZ_JBMLRC010000026.1, read as the reverse complement.
ACCAAAACGAAACCGAAAAAACATTGGCCGAAAACTACAAAAAACAACTTGATGCTTCGGGGAAATACAAAAAACCGATTGCGGTAGAAATCGTACCTTTTAAAGTTTTCTGGAAGGCTGAGGCTTATCACCAAGATTACGAACGTAATCACCCCGAAAATCCTTACGTTCAGAATGTTTCGATTCCACGTATCGAACGCATGAAAGCTCAGTTCCCTGAGTTGTTGAAAGGTAAGCATTGATTTTAATCTTCTTTTTCATTTTTCCGTGATAAGCATAGCGTGCCACGGAAATGAAAAGTCCCTCTTCTGACATCAAAAGAGGGACTTTTTTATGTACTTAAACCAACAATTTCTTAGTTCGGATAACCAGGATTTTGAGGTTTCAAATTCGGGTTATTCAACATTTCTTGTCTGCCTAAAGGAAGCAACAAGTGTTTTTCTTGCAACGGTTGTTTCGAGCTTTGGTTGATGTGTCCTACGAAGTTATCAAATCCTTTGGTAGTTTCATTGAATACTTTGCGAAGACGCACCATATCAAACCAAGTGATTTGCTCGTAGCATAGCTCGTGCCATCTTTCTTTCCAAACAGCCTCTCTAAACGACTCTTTCGTGTATGTTCCCAATGCAGGTGTTGTTAGTTTCGCACGGTCTCTGATTCGTTTGAAAGCATCATACGCTTGCTGATTTGGTCCACCAACTTCGTTTTGTGCTTCAGCAAACATCAATAATACTTCTGCATATCTTATTTGTGGAACATTTAAATTATCATTGCGAGTACCAGCTACACCAAACGAACCGTTAGCAGTCTGATTAAAGTGTTTGAAAATATACGGAGCACCTAATTCAAATCTTGCACCGTTTCCATTCGTGAAATAACTTGTGTAGAAATATCCTTCTTGGTCTTTCGTGCGTAAGTCGCCTGGTTCATAAGAGTTATAGAACGAAATCGTTGGTACAGTACTACCTGTTCCACCTGGCCCATTAAAAGTCACAGGCTTAAAGTTAGGAAACATATTACCCATCGGATTTCCAGCAACCAGAGTATTGTACTGAATCATGAATAAATGCTCTACTCTATTTTTAAGGCTTTCACGGTGCACATCAAGATACGTCGGGAAGAGGTTGATTACCGTTGGGTTGCTATTGGCATACGTAATTACTTCAAGAGCTTTATCAGCCGCCAGTTTGTAATGCGTTGCCCCTTTGCTCAACGGAAAACCAGCCATTGTTAGATACACACGAGCCAATTGAGCTTTTACAGCCGCTAAGTTGACCCTCCCACTTGCATCCATCCAAGCCAAACCAGCATTTTCTGCTTCGGTCAAGTCAGCGATGATAAGCTTATAAATATCTTCTTGTGGTGCTCTTGTAGGCAAGAAATCTTCCGAGTCTGCTGTTTGAGGATTGGTAATCAACGGAATATCGCCCCAAAGTCTTACAGCAGTGAAATACGCCGATGCACGTAAAAATTTAGCTTCACCCAAAATTTTCTTCTTTTGAGCCTCAGGCATTGGCGTAATCGGCGGAACCTTCGCAATCACTTGGTTTGCTTGTGCAATCACTTTATAGAGACCATTCCAGTAGTTTACTACATGAGCGGTATTTCCATCATGCACCAAACCGTAAAGGTTATTAAGGTCAGAGTTTTGAGCTGTTTCGGTTGTCGATGTTCCTGTTAAGGCTTCTAAAAGTTGCCAGTTAGAAGAGAAAATCCCTGCACCGCCACCCATAAATCGGAGGTCGGCATATACTGAAGCTAAAGCGGCTTCAGCGTGGTCTGGAATTGTGTAGAAACTCTCAGGTGTAAGGTTTGAAGGAGCATTTTCTTTCAAAAAGTCAGAGCAACTGGTCTGACTAACCAATAAAGCACTTACGAGTGCTATTTTAAATTTATTAGAAATATATTTCATTTTTAATTCTATTTTCAAGTTAAGCAACTATGAATGATTAATCGGCATATAATAGCTGCACTAAAAACTACTGATAAGCGTTTTATGCAACTACACACTATCAACTACTGATCGTGGACTAGCTGATTCATTGATTAAAACGCAAGCTGTAAGCCCATCATATAAATGGTAGGTTTTGGGTAATTATGCCAAATCATACCTTGCGAAAAAGCACTGTTTCCGTCGCCTTGATTGGTTGGTGTTACTTCTGGGTCGCCTACGATTTTATCTTTTAGCAATAAGAAGAAATTTTGTGCCGAAGCATAAACTCTCAAGCGGCTCAACTTCAATTTATCAGTTACACTACCAGGGAATGTATAACCCAACAATAGGTTTCTACCACGCAAGAACGAGCCATCTTTAATCCACCAGCTATCAACATTTGTTACGTATCCAGCTCTTGTATCTCTGATTTCAGCAATCATTGTGTTTTGGTTTTGTGGAGTCCACGCATTCAATACAGATTTGTAGCTATTTGCCAATGCTTGGCGGTCTTCGCTGGCGTGGAGGTTCATCATCATTACATCGTTTCCATAAGAATACTGCAATTCGAGCGTTAAGTCGAAGTTGCCGTATTTCCAAGTATTTGTTAGAGCTCCCCAAAATTTCGGACTACCATTTCCAATAATCGAGCGGTCGGCGTCAGTGATAGCATTATCACCGTTTACATCTTTGTATTTAATATCACCCGGAAGGATCGTCAAACCATTTCTATAACTTGTGAATTTAGCAGCTTGGTCTCTTTCAGCTTCGCTCCAAACACCCAAACGAGTAAGTCCCCAGAACGAACCAACTGGCTCTCCGATACGGATAATGTTAGTAGGATTTGTGAAGTTAGGTCCACCAACATTAAAGATGTCAGAAGGCGTTGCCAACGAAAGCACCTTATTTTGGTTGAATGAAATATTGAAGTTAGTATTCCAACGTAATTTTGCAGTATTAATGTTGACAGTATTTACAGCAAACTCAAAACCCCTGTTTTGCATCGAACCAACGTTTCTTCTGATAGTGCTGTATCCGCTTGTTTGTGGTACAGGTGCGTCCAAGAGCATATCAGTTGTTTTACGATAATAGAAATCAGCTTCGATATTGATACGGTTGCTGAATAAACCAATTTCTAAACCTACATCAGCTTGAGCTGTTTTTTCCCATTTCAAGTTAGGGTTTGCCAAACGTGAAATCCCTGTTCCCGAAACACGAGTATCATTGTAAATAGTAGCGTAGTTTGAGCTAAGTAATGATAATGACGAATACGAAGGAATTTCAGAGTTACCAGTAAGACCATAGCTTGTGCGTAATTTCAAGTTAGAGATTACGGTATTTTTGCTCATAAATTCTTCTTCCGAAATCTTCCACGCAAATGCTCCCGAAGGGAAAAACGCAAACTTACTATTTTCACCGAATCTCGATGATCCATCGGCTCTACCAGTAAATGTAAATAAATATTTATTGCTCAAACTATAGTTAATACGACCAAAATATGAGTTAAATGCAAAGCGTGATGCACCCGAACCTACTGCTGGAAGCGTAGAACCAGCACCTAAGTTATTGAAGCCGAAGTAATCAGTTGCAAATCCACGTACACTCGCGGCAATGTTAAAGAAGTCAGTTTGTTGCCACGAAAGCCCTAGTAAACCTGTAAATGAGTGAATTTTATTGAAAGTCTTGTTGTAAGTCAAGAAATTCTCCAACGACCAGAAAGTTTGTTTTTGGTTTGAAGCAGATGCAGTTCCCTGGTCGCCAATTGCTAGTGTACGAGTGGTAGACTGGTTGTTTTCTTGAGTCATGATATTTGCCCCAAAAACCGTTTTCATCTCTAAGCCTTTCGCAAGTGTGATATTTGAGTACAAAGACCCCGTAGTAGTTTGTGTATTTAAAATAAATTTACGCCCCATCAAGCGGTGAACCGAACTAAACGTTCCTTCTGCAAATGGGAAGTCACGGTTATTGGCATACGTACCATCGGCATATTGCACAGGAAGAAATGGAAAATCCTCAACAATCTGACGTGCAACCGCATCGTTAATGTCTACAACGTTCTCCGATTGATTATTATAAGCAAGCGTACCACCAACTTTCAGCCATTTCTTGATTTGGTCATCAATCGTAAATCTACCAGCGTAGCGTTTCATGTAAGATGTCTTGATAAGACCTTGGTCATCTCTGTAACCCAACGAAAACGAATACTGTGTACGCTCGTTTCCGCCATTGAAACCTAATTGATGGTTTTGAGACAATTTATTCTGAGAAGACTCTTTAAACCAATCTGTATCGTGCAACGGATTACCTTGTGCATCAAAAACACGTGGGTCAGTGCGACGCAACTTCGGATTCAAATACGCCCATCTGCCTGCTGCCCAACCAACTGGGTCATATTTTTGCATATTTGCCCAAGCTAAGTCTTCAACTGCCATGTATTCTTTGGCGTTTAAAACTTCCGGACGGTTTGGTCCAATCGTATTTACACTAAAGTCAGAGCTGTAAGTTACTTGGCCTTCGTTGGCTTTTCCTTTTTTGGTTGTTACTAAAATTACACCATTTGCTCCTCTTGCACCATAAATAGCCGTAGAAGAAGCATCTTTCAAAACCTCTACCGAAACAATATCGTTAGGGTTGATATAATCAATAGCTGAGCTAAACTGGGCCTGATTATTTTGTGGAAGCATCACACCATCAACTACATATAATGGATTATTTGATGAGTTGATTGAGCTAAAACCTCTCACACGGATGGTTGTACGACCACCCGGGCGACCAGAGTTGGTGTTTACTTGCACACCTGACATTCTACCCGAAAGAGCTTGATTCAACGATGCTGCCGGACGCTCTAATAATTGATCTTGCTTTACAGTACCAACAGCACCAGTCAAATCTGATTTCTTTTGCGTACCATAACCAATCACAACCATTTCTTCCAAAACGTTTAGCTTAGATGTAAGCACGATATCAAAATTGGTTTTATTTCCAACCACAATTTCTTGTGTGTCATAGCCAACAAACGATACCACAAGGATAGTTGAACTACTCGGAACTTCAATTTTGAAATTACCACTCACATCTGTACTTGCACCTTTAGTTGTGCCTTTTACGGCCACACTTGCACCAATAACAGCTTCGCCGTTTGCATCGGTTACTTTCCCCGTAACGACTTTGGTACTTTGGCCAAACGTTACTACAGAAAGTAAGAAAAAGAGGACTGATAAGTACCTCGACTTGGATAAGTAGAACTTACATTTCATAAAAAAATTAAGTTTTTTGTTTTGTTTAATAATTTAGTTTTGAATATTACGCCAAATATATTAATATTTTTTAACAAATAAGGACATTGAAAAATTATGTATTTATTAAATGGTAGCGTTTTTTTATTTTTAATTATTAATTATTCTTTTACTTACTTGAATCCACCTAAAAAAATTTAGAAATACCATTTAACTTCCTCACAAAAAACAAAAAAAACTTTCAAATTATTTTGAAAATACAGAAACATTGATTTACATTTGTAAACTTCAAGTGAACCATACCCATAAAAAATGAAAAAATTAACCTTAGTCGTCCTCACAGGCGTACTGTTGTGTTATACCTATGCCCATGGGCAAGCCCCTACAACACAATTGCCTGTCTCTGTGCTTGTTATCGGAAACGATGCTAAAAAAAACAACACCTCCCCCTCCGAACAAGTAATTACCAAATACTACTCTGCCAATCGAAAAGAGGTAAAAACACCGCAGGATGCTACCTTCTATCGAGAGTTTAAACAGATAGCCGAGAAACTCTTTCAAGTATGTGAATATCACATTGACCGCCGTCCTTCAATGGAACTGTATGTAACAAACACCGCATATGATGTAAAAAATGGCCCTTATCGTTTATACTACCCTGATGGTATACTGATCGATAATGAAGGCATGTATAAAAATGATGTTCAGATCGGGAATTGGTATTATTATCACCGAAGCGGCAAGCTCAGCGGAAAAGAAATGTATGAAGACGGCTTATTGGTTGATGCCGAGTATTTCAATGAAGATGGCAGTAGGCTAACTGATATTACGGCTGCTGTTCGTGAAAAACCAAGTTTTCCGGGTGGAGTTATTGAAATGGATAAATTTGTGCAGAAAGTAATTGAGCTACCTGAGGAAGTCGTAAAAAATAAAATTACAGGAAAAATGGCCATTGGTTTTATTGTAGAGCCCGATGGAACATTATCAAATCCTAAAATTGAGCTCTCGCTCAATCGAGCACTAGACGAAGCCGCCTTTAAGGTACTCGACCAAATGCCAAAGTGGATTCCAGCAAAATCGCATAATCGACTCGTCAGAGCTAAATACACCATGCCGATTACGATTACGATCCGAAAATAATTATTTGTGCCTAATAATCAGTATAATACGTAGATACTGCTCACATCTTTATTGTATCTACGCTCTAATAAAAAGTCCAAATATAACTTTGGCATAGTTTTTGGAAAGTTATTAAACGGATACGCAGTGTATCCCGAAATTCTTTTCATCATAAGAATTTACGTGCTTAACACAAACCCAAAAAGAAATTACATGAAAAAGGTTTTTACCTCTGCCATTGCTTTGAGCTTTAGCTTATCGGTTTTTGCTCAAACCTCAACTTCTGAAAACTCTCCTATGTATGCACAAGCATCTGAGGTTTCGAGTCCACAAATTGACTTAATGTCAAAAGACGTAAGCAGAAAATATTTCAATGCAAATCGTCAAGAAGTAAAATCGTTGGACGATGCAAAGTTCATCGAGATTTCAAAGAAAAATAGTAGAGGTTTATGGGATGTAGCCGAATTTTTTGCAAACGGATTCTTGCATATGGAAGGAACTTTCTTAGATAAAAAATTAGAGGTTCGTTCAGGAAAATTCAAATTTTATCGCCCGAGTGGTGTTCTTGATTATGAAGGTGTCTATGCCGAAAACTCTCCAACTGGCGAGTGGAAATTTTACTTTCCGAACGGACAAATGAGCAGTCTGGAAGTGTATGAAAACGGAAATAGGGTAAGAGAAGAGTATTGGAATGAAGATGGTACAAGTCTATTAAACAAGAGTGCCGGCGAACGAATGTTGCCAGTATTTGACGGTGGTCAACTCGTAATGAGCGACTATCTCAAGAAAAACCTACAATATCCAGCAGAAGCAGTAGCTAGCAAAACTACTGGTAAAGTAGTTGTAAGCTTCTGGGTAAATGAAGATGGAACAATTGCTAACCCTAAAATCGAAGAGTCTATGGGAGCAATGTTTGATAATGCGGTTTTGAAAATGGTTACTGAAATGCCAAAATGGCTTCCTGCCAAACACCATAACCGCCCAGCCAAACAAATGTATATACTACCAGTGGCATTTAGCTATAACTGATAAACGCTTTTCAAAAAATATCTATCTTTAAGAGCCATTATTCCTAGGAGTAATGGCTCTTTTGTTTAGAAAGAATCGGTTTTTATTCTAATTTTTTCAACATTAATTTCGTTGAAACCTGCCTCTTCTCTCACTTGCTTTCTATAACATCTACATAGGTTCAGATTAAAGACTTTTAATCTCTTTTTTAAGTTGATTTTAGTACACCGTCTTTTATTTGTTGCATAGTTCAAATCGAACTGGGGTTTGAAAGAAAGTCGGATAGCCTCTTTCGAGCCTATTTTCGTTTTTCATACTTATATTTAAAACCTTCCTTCATGAAAAAGAAACATTCAAACGAATCAAAAGGATTCGATGAACACGAGCTTTTGCATGAACTCAAGCACTTTTTGCCTGCACAAGCTCCGCTCAAAGACTTCGTTCATCACAACACGCTCCACGCCTTTCAAGATTTGAAATTCTATGATGCCATACGTAGAGCATCTAAGATTTTCGGATATAAAGTGTCGCTCTCGCTTGAGGAGTATCGTGCACTTTACTCAAAGGAGCAAATCAATAACGATATTTTAGAAAGAGCCATTGCTGATAGAAAAGGTAAAGCAAACATAGAAGAGTGGAAAGCGAAAGCACTTTATGGCAAGTATGATGAATCTATTCATCCGAAAGTTGGTATGCTTCGAGCCAACTGGAAGAAAAAATACTACATCGACCTTGACCTTTTGGTGCATCCGCTTCTATTCAGAATTTTGTGTAGCTACCTCGACCAAGGTATTTCGACTTGGAGTTTTCCTGATTCGAAAAAAGGTTTTTTGGCTTCAATGCAGGAAATCGAAAGAAATACTTTTAGTAGTTTTTTCAAAAATCCTCGTGCTAAAAAACTCTTACTCGATGGCACCGCTACGATTGAAAGTTTACTCGCACTGATTGTTGGCGATAAATCGCTTTTTAATCAATACATATTCGACCAACAATTTGCTCATCAAGGATGGGCAGGTATGGTTTCGGCAGTAGAAGATTTACCTCAAACCCTACTCGACCAAAAGAAAATTACGCTCAAAGAACTCATCATTTTTGAACTTCTACTCGAAATTGATGCTCTTGATACAAAATTTGGTGAAAACTGGGCATCGTTGAGCCAACGTCTTGATTCAAAACCTGCCGATTTATTTGAAGAAGTTCCAGTAAGCGAACTTAGCGAATTGCTCAATATTTGGCAAGATGCTTTTGAATGGAGCTACTATGACCAAGTTTTGGCGGGTATAAAAGCCCCCCCCGCCCCCGATGGGGGAGCTTTTACAAACTCACCAGAGGTGAATTTATTATCAGAGAATAGGTTTTTAGCTCCCCCATTGGGGGCGGGGGGGGCTGTTTCCTTTCAAGCAATGTTCTGTATCGATGACCGTGAGTGTTCGATTAGACGTTATTTAGAAAAACTGGATGAAGGCTGCAAAACTTATGGCACGGCTGGATTTTTTGGGGTAGAGTTTTTTTATAAACCCGTACACGCCAATTCATCAACCAAGCAATGCCCTGCCCCAGTAACACCAAAATATCTGATAAAAGAAGAGATTCCGAATGCGAAGGCAAAGTCGAACAATGATATTCACTTCGAGAAGCAATCTCATTCGCTTTTTACGGGTTGGTTTATTGCCCAAACAGTAGGTTTTTGGTCGGCATTTCGTTTGATGCTCAATATTTTTCGTCCATCAGAAAATGCCGCCGCGGTATCTTCTTTCAAACACATGGACAAGGCCTCAAAACTTACCATCGAAAACAGTAATCCGAATGATATAGAAGACGGTTTGCAAGTGGGCTTCACGGTACAAGAAATGGCCCTACGTGTAGGTAATCTTTTAAACAGCATTGGTTTAGTAAAAGATTTTGCATCGATAGTCTATGTAGTGGGTCATGGTGCAAGTAGCGTAAACAATACTCACTATGCAGGTTATGATTGCGGAGCGTGTTCGGGTCGGCCGGGTTCGGTCAATGCTCGTGTAATTAGCTTCATGGCCAATCATGCAGGTGTACGTGAGATTTTGAGGGGCCAAGGCATTGATATTCCTGCCAGCACGCAGTTTGTAGGAGCATTGCACGATACCACTCGTGACGAAATCGCTTTCTACGATACAACTATTCTTTCGGCCGAAAATCAACAAAAACATAGTAAAAACGAGGCTCTTTTTGTGAAGGCACTTGATTTTAATGCAAAAGAGCGTTCGAGAAGATTCGAGTCGATTGATACACATGCTTCTCCCGAAGAAATTCATGAGCGTATCCGTATCAGAGCGGTGTCGTTGTTCGAGCCACGTCCCGAACTCAACCACGCCACCAATGCTTTGTGTATTGTTGGGCGAAGAGAAATGTCGGAAGGTTTATTCCTCGACCGTCGTTCGTTTATGAACTCTTTCGATTATCGAGTTGACCCTGAAGGTAAATTTTTGGTAAATATCCTTAATGCCGTAGCTCCTGTATGTGGAGGTATCAATCTCGAATATTATTTCTCAAGAGTTGATAATCATAAGTTGGGGGCGGGTTCAAAACTTCCACACAATGTAATGGGACTTTTTGGGGTAGCCAATGGTATCGACGGCGACCTTCGCCCTGGCCTTCCGAGCCAAATGATTGAAGTACATGACCCAATCAGATTGATGGTGATTGTCGAGCATTTCACAGATATAGTTTTGTCGGCGATTCTGAAGTCTGACCAAACTTACGAATGGTTTAATAACGAATGGATTCATTTGGTAGTGGTCAATCCACTGACAAAAGAACTTTCTTACTTCAAAGATGGAGGTTTTACGACCTACGAACCTTTGCAGAAGACCCTCAAATCTGTGCGAAACCTTGAAGAGTTGATTGAATCGCACCAAGAAAATTTCCCTGTTTATTTAATCAAGTGATTATGACTCCGATACTTCAGTTATTTATAATTATTCCCCTACTGGGTTTTATTTGCAGTTTATTGATTCCAGATAAAAACGAAACGGCTATTTCGAGAACAGCGTTTCTGACAGTTGGTGTAACATTACTCAGCATAATTGGATTTGTGGCTTACTGGCTATTCAATGGCCATCCAGTGCTTAATCTCAAAGAAATCGTACTTTTCAAATCGAAAGAATATGAGTTTTTGGTTGATTTATGCTTCGATAAAATCACGGTTGTGTATCTATTAGTAGGTGCATTTCTAACTTTCTTGGTTACGATTTACAGCCGTTATTATTTACACCGTGAGCGTGGCTACAAGCGTTTTTTCAATACGATTCTATTCTTTTATTTAGGATATAACATCACGATTCTATCAGGCAACTTCGAAACACTTTTTGTTGGTTGGGAAGTGCTGGGAGTTTGTTCGTTTTTGCTGATTGCTTTTTATCGTGACCGTTATCTGCCCGTAAAAAACGCCATCAAAGTATTTTCTGTTTACCGAATCGGTGATGTAGGCTTGATTTTGGCAATGTGGGCAAGCCATCATTTATGGCACGAAAACATCACTTTCTTGAAACTAAGCAATTATGAACTCGTACACGAGCATCTCGAAAGCCACAGCTACATTGGCGTTTTCATCTCATTGATGATTTTGGTGGCAGCAGCAGCTAAATCTGCTCAATTACCGTTTTCGTCGTGGTTGCCTCGTGCCATGGAAGGCCCAACGCCATCGAGTGCTATTTTTTATGGTTCATTGTCGGTGCATTTAGGCGTGTTTTTGTTGATGCGTACTTATCCGTTTTGGGAACATCAAATTTCGGTTCGTATCCTCATTGTGCTACTTGGTTTATGCACGGCCTTGATTGCATCGCCTATTGCACGGGTACAATCGTCGGTCAAAAGCCAAATTGCCTATGCCTCGATTGCACAAATCGGTATTATTTTCATTGAAGTTGCTTTAGGCTTCGAGAAATTTGCTCTTTTCCACTTTGCAGGAAACGCTTTTTTACGAACTTATCAACTTTTGGTTTCTCCATCGGTTGTTAGTTATAAAATTCGTGAGCAATTCTATAATTTTGTACCTCGTCAGCACACAATCGAAGATAGTTTACCGAAGAAAATCGAATATTCTATCTATCTATTAAGCCTGAAGGAGTTTAATCTTGATTCATTCATGAATTACATTCTCTGGAAACCACTCAAAAATATTGGTCGTAAACTCGATTTCTTGACTGTTAATCGCCTGTTATTGCTTTTTATCCCTGCTTATTTATTGGGCCTTGGTTTCCTTTTCATTTACGAAAATGGCAGCGAACACCCGCACGAATATTTACCTGGGGCTTTTGCCTTGATTGGTCTATTGATGATTCTGAAATCATTTTCGGAAAGAAAAAGTCCACTGATGAGCTGGTTATTGCTGATAATGAACCACTTCTGGATTGCACTGGCGATTTCGTTCAACGAAAAATTTGAATTGACCGAAGTTATATTTTATCTCAGCGGAGTGGTAGTATCGGGTATTGTAGGTTATTGGGGAATCAATAAACTTAAAAGCTATGAGCAAAACATCGACCTCAATCAGTTTCACGGGCATTCATTTGAGCATCCGAAATTTGCGATGGTCTTTTTGTTGGCTTGTTTAGGTTTGGCTGGCTTTCCTATTACCCCAACTTTCATCGGTCTTGACTTAGTATTTAGTCATATTCACGAAAACCAAGTAATTTTGGCTTATGCAACTGCATCAAGTTACATTTTAGCAGGTATCTCACTGATTCGTTTGTACTCTCGCCTATTCCTTGGGCCGCATGTAAAAACGTATCACGAGACAGCCTATAAATCATCTTAAGTTAGTTACTGGAAAACTGGTTATTAGTTACTGGCTACTTCAGTTAATTACCAATAACCAGTTCTTCAATAACAAATAACCAATAACAAGTAACTAATTCTCCGATAACCAAAGAAAATAATTTTTAAATAAAACGAAATGGAAAACAAAACGAAACTCATATTACCTAAAGACGGTATTGAAGGTTTGAAAGAAAACTTCTCGACAGATGCGATGTCAGGGTTTATCGTATTCTTATTGGCCTTGCCTTTAAGTTTAGGTATTGCTAAGGCGTCTGAATTTCCGCCAATTATGGGCTTAATTACTGCCATTATCGGTGGTATTGTAGTGAGTCTTTTTATGGGTTCACGCCTAACGATTAAAGGCCCGGCTGCTGGTTTGATTGTAATTGTGGCTGGTGCGGTTGGCGAGTTTGGTGGTGGCGAAACTGGCTGGCATTTGGCTCTCGGAGCAATGGTGGTAGCGGGTATCGTGCAGATTTTATTTGGTATTTTCAAACTCGGAAAACTGGCCGATTTCTTCCCGCTTTCTGCCATTCATGGTATGCTCGCTGCCATTGGTCTGATTATTATTGCCAAGCAAATTCCGATTTTATTAGATGTTGCACCTGCTATGACCAAAGGAAAGGGCCCTTTTGCATTATTGGCTGCTATTCCAGAATTTATCATTCACCTCGACCCAAAGGCTACACTTATTGGGGTTATTAGTTTAGTAATTATGTTAGGTTGGCCTTTTATCAAGGGGCCACTCAAGAAAGTACCAGCTCCGTTGGTGGTTTTATTGTTAGCTATTCCTGCCGAATTAATGTTGGATTTCCAAACAACTGAGCCAGCTTATGCTTTGGTTCACATCGGAAATTTGCTCGAAAACGTTAAGATAAATGTCGATTTTTCGGGTATTTCACAAACGGGTACTTTCATTAAATATGTGATTATGTTTGCTTTGGTGGGTTCGTTAGAGTCTTTACTGACCGTAAAAGCCATTGATATGCTTGACCCGTATCGTCGTAAATCTGATGCCAACAAAGACCTCATCGCTGTTGGTATCGGTAATACAATTGCGGCGGTTTTGGGTGGTTTACCGATGATTTCAGAAGTTGCCCGTAGTTCTTCTAACGTAAATAATGGTGCAAAAACTCGTTGGGCCAACTTCTTTCATGGTTTCTTTATCCTGACATTCTTGTTGTTGGCTTCACACCTCATAGAATTGATTCCGAATACTGCATTGGCAGCTATGCTGATTACAGTAGGTATCAAATTGGCTCACCCAAGAGAATTTATCCAAACATTCAAAATCGGTAAAGAACAATTAGCAATTTTCTTGATTACGATTTTCTTTACCCTCTACGAAGACCTACTGGTTGGAATTGCAGCGGGTATTGTTCTACAAATGCTTATAAATATTGTCGATTGGGATTTACTCCGAACGCTCTTTCAAGCACCAACCGAAGTTTCGTTTACGGACGATGAATACTTAGTTGAAATTAATCAATCGGCTGTATTTAGTAATTATCTTGGAATTAAAAGTAAGTTAGAGGCCATTCCTCCTGGCTTTAAAGTAACAATTGACCTAAAGAATACAAAGATGATTGATCATTCCGTGATGGAAAACTTACATCATTTTGAGCAAGACTACAAAGCAAGTGGCGGAAAAGTAGAAATCATTGGTTTAGAATTACACCAGCCTGTTTCGGAGCATCATTTAGCGGCTCGTAAAAGGTAAAATAAATAAACAGTCCTCTTTTCGCTAATACACTCATTCATTTAATCCTCTGATGCATTGCTTTTACGGCAGTGCTTGAAATAATATTGCCCAAAAATCATGAAAAAACACATCTTAGTTGTTGCATTATTCTGCATCATAAACACTGTTTTTGCTCAAAGAAAAAGCCAAAACAATGATATTTGGCTGCACTATGTGGGCAAAAATATGCTTACTAAAAAGCTCTCTTTCACGCTCGAAACTACCATGCGATATGCCAATGGTTTCAGCGAAAAACAGCAATATTTTATTCGCCCATCGTTTGATTATCAGTTTACCAAGCATTTTATCGGAAGCGTAGGTTTTAGCCATTACAACACGTATGTTTATGGTAGCCCTGCCATCAACAAACGCCCTATTCCAGAAAATCACCCTTGGATTCAAGGAACTTTCAATCATCAGTTTGGCGATTTGAAACTCACCAATCGCTTACGCAATGAGTTCCGTTTTGTGGGTATTGCGAGTAGTACGGTAGCCACGCCAACAAGTGAAAACGATTACACAATTACTGATTATAAATTCCGTGACCGCCTGCGTTACATGATTTTGGCAACGTATCCGCTCGTGAAAGTAGATAACAAGCCTAAATTACTCGGTATCATCGGCGATGAAGCATTTATGAATATCGGGCCACTCGGAACTGACATCAGCAAAAACAATGTCGGTAAAACCTTTATGAATCAAAACAGAATTATTGCTGGTTTGGGATATATTTTCAATCCTCACCACCAAATTCAGTTGTGCTACATTCACCAAAACATCTGGAACTTCTCTGATACGATTGAAGAAAGTAATCCAACTGTTCGCATATCATACCTGACAAATTTTTCGTTTAATAAGAAATAAAAAAACTTGGTTTGGTGAGCAAATCCCTGTTTGAATATCAAGCAGGGATTTTTTATATCAAAAAAACTATCCTAAAATCTCTCTTTCGCCAAACAATCATTTGTAATTTTGTGTTAAGAATACAGAACTAAATCAACTATTCATAGCATCATGATCATCAAGTTTTTAATAGTAATTGGCACATTTGCATTCATGGAATTCATGGCTTGGTTTGCCCACAAATATATTATGCATGGCTTTGGCTGGGCTTGGCACGCCGACCACCACAACCACCACAAAGGTTTTTTTGAGAAGAATGATTATTACGCAGTTGTATTCAGTATTGTGGCATCCTCAACGATTATTTACGGAAATACAAATCCCGATTTTTGGTATTTGACATGGTTTGGAGCAGGTGTAACGCTCTATGGTGTAGCCTATTTTGTGTTTCATGATATTATCGTACACCGCCGAGTAAAAATCAAATTTGTGGCAAAAAGCAAATATATGAAGCGTATTATGCACGCTCATTACATTCATCATAAGGTACACACTAAAGATGGAGCTGAAGCATTCGGATTTTTATACGCTCCCGAAAAATACGAGCCAAAACAAAGAGATTAAAATTTAAATTGGCTTGAAGCAGGCTTCGAAGCGTGGCAATATTGCATATCGTAATATTGTCACGCTTTTTTATATTTCTTCTAAGAGCAAAAACTTATGATGGTACCGAACAATAACCATTCCGAAAATTAAAATTTATTATTAAACGAAACAGAATTCACAACATACCTTCAATAATAAGCATTTTATATTAAAAAAAATACTAAAATGTAGATTTCAAAGTTTAGCACGATTTTTGCTTAGATTTTCCTTAACATACGAACATACCCTTCGTGATTTATGAAAAAAATTGCTGTATCTCTAATGATTTGGTTGATACATGGCTCGCTGTGTGCTCAAGCTTTGAGTAACATATCTGAGTCTATCTACCGGAGTTTTTATAACGAAACTATTACAATCAAACCCGATAACCCCGACAAGGTTATCAAACGTCGATACGGTATATTTATAGATACCACCAAGAACTCGGTTTTTTGTAAAAATTTAGAAGCAAGAATCGACCTCGATGATTATTATCAGTCAATAGTTTTTCGTCATTGCCGTGATTTTAAGGCTTCAAAAAACATGAAGGAGCTTTGGTCATTTAAAGATGATACACTGTATAACTCATTACCAAAAAAATGGTTTGAGGCTCAAGAGCTAAACGGTAAAACATATGTATTTTGTCCGAAAAACATCAAAGGGCATTATTCCTTTCATCTGACAGATTCAACCATCATTACAAACAAGGGTGAAGGCCCCGAAACACACTTCATAAAATCAGTTAAGAAGTTTCAGAACTCAATTATCATAGATTGTTTTCAGGGAAGCAAGTTTACGATAAAAGTGCTTGACCCAAATACAAAATTGGCTATTTGGAAAATAGAAGATACCCGCTACGAACGCGGAGTGATCTTTAGGCTTTCGGTACCCGTAACTAGCTTTAAATATTACAATCTAATTGTCAATCATAGTGCCGAAGATAAAGTACCTGACGACCTTATTTTTGATGAAATTGATTTTGAAGAACAACTTTCATTTTCTGGAAAAGCAAAAACTAGATTTTAATAAAATATTACAAGTTGCTGTTGAGAAAGTTAGCCACGGGGTATCCTGTGGTTTTTTTTTGCATTCAAGAGCTGTTATTTTCTTTCAAAATCTTTAAAATTTACAGCTTAAATACAAGCCTTCTGAGTGCTCAAAAATCCGATTATTTTGATCATAATAAGGTTCAACTCTAAGCGATACTTTTACTTTTTCCGAAACCTCCCAATCACGTACAAGCCTCATTATAAACAAACTACGAGTGTTTTCATAGTAACCAACGTTGTTAAACTTTCGAGAACTCGACTGCATTAAATCATTTCCAAATGGTGAATTGAAGAAGTTGCCAAACCAATAACTAAAACCAACTTGATATTTTGGGCTTCGCCAGTATGAATTCAAATAATACGCCGTTCCTTGCAATGGTGCTTCGAAATAACCAACGTAATAATTATCCACCAAAATCGACTGATTTTTGCCAAAATCCTTCCTCATACGAAGCCCAGCCGCGGGGTTTATGAGCGTACGTACGGGCAACTGACTCTGGATATTTTGCCCACCTATGTGAAACACACTCGCCTGTGCAAGTGCCTGCAATTTAATATCTTTGATACTTACAGAAGGACTATAAAATGAAACCCCGCCCCAAATCCGTTCTTGATTTGTACTGCCAGCTATGGTTGTTTGTTGCCAGTCGAGCCAGCCATCAAAAAAGACATCTTTCTTCTGATATTTGGCCTGAAAACCATGCTCTAAAGGCTGTGCCAAGACTCGCTCAAAAGTCATCAAAGGTTCAATCAAACGGTGATTGATATTTCCTTCAATATTACCAAACAAAAACCGCCAATCATTTTGTTTTACTTGTACCGTAAAGGTCGGTTCTATTTCTCTCAAGCCATTATAACCGTATTCTTTTCTGACAAACACCCCTGCATCAATTTGCACTTTTTTATGAATCTTATACCCCACTGTTGGGTTCAGATAGTAGCCTATAAGTGTGTAACCATCAGCAGTTTGATTGAAATACTCATTGTTTTTTATATAAACTAAAGAATTTAAGCTTAATTGTACTTTTCCTATATTTATACCAGTAATTTTTTGTGTATTTTCGAGGCTAATATTATCTACTTGTGCGTATGTATATGTACGCACGCACGCAAGAAAGTACATACAAAAAAATAAAGATTTAAAAAAACCATTCATCATTAAAAATAACCTTTTATCAATTTTTTTGAGCATTGTATTAGATATTTGTATTACCTTTGTAGTGTTCAAATGAGCAACACAGGTAAAGATTAGAACAAAGAATGTATTAAAAAAACTGATGAATTTTTCGATATTTTTAATAAAATCAAATTGTATTTTTTTAATATATTAAAAATAAAAAACACTTAGTTTTTCTAATAAAAAACCACTAATTTTGAAATATAAACAAATTTTACCTAAATAGTAGTAGTTTGTAATAATATCATTAAAATTCAATTTTAAAAATAAAATGGCAGCAGAAAAAGAACCAAAAGGCGACGACAGAGCAAACAAATTGAAAAGTCTCCAAACCACAATGGAGAAACTCGATAAAACCTACGGTAAAGGAACGGTAATGAGATTGAGCGATGCGAAGGTAATGGAAGTACCAGTTATCTCGACAGGTTCGCTTGGCCTTGACCTCGCTCTTGGAGTAGGTGGTTTTCCGAAAGCACGTATCATCGAAATCTACGGACCAGAATCTTCGGGTAAAACAACTCTTGCGATGCAAGCAATTGCCGAAGCTCAAAAACAAGGTGGTATTGCGGCATTTATTGATGCAGAACATGCTTTCGACCGCAGTTATGCCGAGAAATTAGGCATTGATACAAAAAACTTATTAATCTCTCAGCCTGACTACGGCGAGCAAGCACTCGAAATTGCCGAACATTTGATTAGCTCTGGTGCAGTTGATATTATCGTGATTGACTCAGTAGCTGCCCTTGTACCAAAAGCCGAACTTGAAGGCGACATGGGCGATAGCAAAATGGGACTCCAAGCACGTATGATGTCGCAAGCCATGCGTAAGCTAACTGGTACGATTAACAAAACTGGCTGTTGTTGTATTTTCATCAACCAATTGCGTGATAAGATTGGTGTGATGTTTGGAAGCCCAGAAACAACTACGGGTGGTAATGCCTTGAAATTCTACGCTTCGATGAGAATTGATATTCGTAGAATTGGCCAAATCAAAGATGGTGACGATATTCTTGGAAACCGTACTCGTGTGAAAGTTGTGAAAAACAAACTTGCTCCGCCATTCAAAGTAGTAGAATTCGATATTCTTTACGGACAAGGGGTGTCAAAAGCGGGTGAAGTACTTGACTTAGCGGTTGATTTAGAAATTGTGAAAAAATCGGGTTCGTGGTTCTCTTACGGAACATCAAAATTAGGCCAAGGACGTGACGGTGTGCGTGATATGTTGAAAGACAATCCAGAATTGATGGCCGAATTGGAAGAAAAAATCAAAGCAACTGTTGCAACCGATGCCGATGCACTCTTGGATTCTAAACCAGGCGACCAAGATGGTGTAATCGAAGACGAAACGATTGAAGATTAAGAATATTAGATTATAGGAAATAAGTAAAATTTAAAAAGACAGTCTTTTAGACTGTCTTTTTTTGTGTTTGATATATGACTGCTTATAAAGTAGAATCAGATTTTGCTTCGGTAACAGCAGGAGCAACAGTTTGCTGTGGTGGAAGTAATTGCTGCACTGGCTGTGCTGGTGGCGTTAGAAACTCAACATCAGTAATAAAATACTTGGTATCTCCATTCCACGGAAACTGGAAGAATTTTTCGGAATATTTTAACGTTACACGTTCACCCGTTTTTAAGGCTCTCTGTAATTTAGTGATAGTTGTATCGGTTTTGCACGAAAAATCGAAATAACGTGGCGTAAGTGTTCCTGTCTCGCCCGAATATCCACCTTCATTTAGCACACCTTCATACGTTTTAAATACATAGCCTCTTTCGCTGAGTTTTGAGATTGTGCCAGCACGTTCACCTGTCGAATAATAACCTGCCGTAAGATAATAGCCAACGCCAATGAGTAATGCGAGTATGATTAAAAGAGTAATTTTGAATTTCATTGCTTGAAAAAGTTTATTGGTTTTGATGATACAAAAGAACGGATTTTTTAGAAATATGCAAAGAATTGTGGGCGATTGTCTATAGATGGTCATCAAGTGTGTTGAATGATGGCTTTTAGATTATATACTAATAAGACGAACCTACACTTTGAAAGGTAACAAGCTTGACAAGAAATAACAGGATGTATTTTTTCAAAAAAAAGTTTATCTTGCTTCCACTTAGCTATTCAACCTCTATCATGAAAAAACTCATTTCCTACGCATTCGTTTTAGTGTCATTCGTAATTTTATTATCAGCAAAGTCTGACAAATCAAATACGATTGACCGACCAAATATCATCTACATCATGGCCGATGATTTGGGCTATGGCGACATTGGTTGTTATGGACAAAAGACCATAAAAACGCCTAATTTTGATAAAATGGCGGCCGAGGGAACTCGTTTTACGGATTTTTATTCGGGAAATACCGTTTGTGCTCCATCACGCTACGCTCTCATGACGGGCCTACACATGGGACACGCCTACATACGTGGCAATGGTGAATTTCCTGTACGTGAAAATGAGCAGGTTTTACCCAAAATGATGAAAGAAAATGGCTACACAACCGCCATGTTTGGCAAATGGGGACTCGGACAAAGTCATAACTCTGGCTCGCCCGAAAAACAAGGTTGGGACGAGTTTCTGGGCTATGCCACGCAAGGCCACGCCCACCGATTTTATACCAATAATCTCTGGACAATCAGCAATGGAAAGTGTGAATCCTACCCGATGGACTCGCTCCAACATTCACACCCGTTCATCACCGAAAAAGCTTTTGATTACTTAAAAAAAGGTCACGAAAAACCATTTTTTATGTATTGGGCTATCACTATGCCACACGCTGAAATGTATGCTCCGCCAGCCACTTTAAAGAAATATCTAAACCCTGATGGCAGCAGTATTTTTGAAGAAAACAAACCTTTTGTTCAGAAAGCAAAGGGCGGGCGTTCGTATCGTTCGCAAGATAAACCAAATGCCAATATGGCAGCTATGATTGACCACATGGATGCTGATATTGGACGCTTGATGTCTTTATTGAAAGAATTAGGATTGGATAAAAACACTTACGTTTTCTTTACTTCTGACAATGGCCCACACAATGAAGGAGGGCGAGAAATGGAGTTTTTTGATAGTAATGGGCCACTAAAAGGCTTCAAACGAGATTTGTATGAGGGTGGCATCAGAGTTCCGATGATTGCTTGGGGAGCAAATGTGCCTAAAGGAAAAACTTCTAACGAACCATTGGCCAACTGGGACGTGATGCCGACTTTTGCTGATTTAATAAAAACAAAATCACCACAAAATATTGATGGGCTTTCGTTTGCTAATATCTTATCAGGTAAGAAAATAGCAAAAAAACATGATTATCTATACTGGGAATTTCACGAACGAGGATTCGACCAAGCAGTAAGAAAAGGCAAATGGAAACTCGTGAAACAAAAAGGGAATACCGAACTTTTTGATTTGAGCAAAGACCTTTCGGAAACAATCGACTTGGCTGCAAAATACCCAAAAATTGTATCAGAAATGGAAAAGATTATGCAAACCTCAAGAGTTGATTCGGAGTTGTTTCCTTTGAAAAAGTGAGTTACATAAAATTAACCCTAACATTCAAACCAATATTTGAAGGGCGGATTTGCATGTAGCTGTTGGCATCGAGCGATTGCGAGAGACTATAACGATAGGTTGGCTCAATCCAAACGGTTTTACCACCTTTCATTGGATAAGCCAAAGCAACCGAAGCATTGAGGTAGTAGGCATATTGATTATTATTCAAAATTCGTACGGCTTCTGCTCCGCCTAAAACAAAAACTTTATTTTTCTTATTCGATATTAAATATGAATTATCAAGCTTCAAACCAACCGTGTGCAAAAATTTATTTTGGCTGACGGTTTCGCCTACACCTACGAGTGTGTAGTCAGTGGTTGTTAAATCTACATCATAAACACCAGTGTTTACTTCATAACTAACAGCTTGACGAATACCTGCATAGGCCAACGAAACACCTGTCGAGAAGCGATTTGAGAGAGGTTGCATTAGGCCCACACGAGCCTGCACTCCTAAGCGTTGGGCATCAAGTGCATTCAACGAGCCTACTTGCTGAATATAGGTTGAAGTTTGTGGCAGAATCGTAAGAGCCTGATAGGTCTGCAATGGCATAATGCTACTCGTCAGAATCATTTTACGTCTTGTACGCACTTCTGGCTCTTCCATTGGCACTTCGTTGTTATAGGCAATTTCGCCAAAAGGAAGCCTGATATTTGTCTGCTTAAAGTCCTTGCTATCAAGCAGATTCAATTCAATATTGTTTGCTTGACTTGAGGGGTTTATAGTAGATGCAACACTTGATTCACTACCATTTTGTGTAGTAACTGTGGGTGGTGCAGTATTTTTATTATTTTGAGCAATAACCTCTGTCGAAGATGAATTTTCTATGTTATTTTTAAGCGAACGTTTTTCTTTTTTTCTGATAACCTTAGCAACTTGATTTTCGGGCGAAGCTTTTTCTAAACTTTTGATAGTTGAGCCTTTGCTATTCTTAGTTTTACCATTTGAAGCAATGCCACTCAAATCGTTTGACTGCTCAATAATGCTCGATTTTGGTGCATCAACTTTGTTATTGTTCGTTTCTTTTTCCGTATTACTCTTTCCTGTTTCGGCTGGTTTATTTGTAGCTAAACCCTGACTTTTATCTTCGATAACTCCTTGACTATTAGCAGATTGAGTTTTTTTGTTATTTATTTCGGCCAAATCATTTTCTTGATTATTGTTATAAACCAACCAACCAAAACCCAACAAAAGTGCAATACTCGCAGCAATACCAACTCTGAATGCAAACGGCCAAGCAATTACACGGCGTTCTTTTTCTGGTGTGATGGCAGCCTTGATAATCTCCCACGAATCGGCCGTTGGTTCGGCTTCATAATTGCTAAACTTGCTCGATAATTGGGTAACAAGTTGAATATTTTCCCAAGTTGAGGCCTGCGGTTCGGCTTCGTAGTCTTTGAATTTCTCGCTCAATGAAACTGGCTCGTCAGCTGGCATAGCAGCACGAATTTTCTCCCACGAATCGGCCGTTGGTTCGACTTCGTAGTCTTTAAATTTCTCGCTTAGCGAAAATGATTCATTGATTGGTAGAGCGGCTTTTATTTTCTCCCACGAATCGGCCGTTGGTTCGGCTTCGTAATCACTGAATTTGGCAGTTAGTTGAGTAGCCAATTGGATTTTGCTCCACGTATCATCTTGTGGCTCGGCTTCGTAGTTCTTGAATTTCTGAGAGAGGTCGGTAGCAAATTTAATTTCGCCCCAGGATTCTTCTTGTGGCTCAGCTTCATAAGTTTCGAGTTTATCTTTCAAATCAAGAGCAAAGCGAATCGCATCCCAAGAGGCATCTTGCGGTTCTGCTTCAAAATTCTCGAATTTTTCAGATAAAAGTTTCCTTATGTCGTCTGTTGGTTTCATTTGTTTGAAATCCTGTAAGGTTTTGTTTTAACCTCGCAGAATTTTACACTATTTCTTTCTATAATTATTAATCGAATAATACTTGTCCTAAAGCACTACACCCATTTCCTGTAAAGTTTTACGGAGATGAACTTTGGCTCTCGAAAGCTGCGACTTTGACGTTCCTTCCGAAATCTGCAAAATCTTAGCTATTTCGTTGTGCTCATAACCATCAATCAAGTACATATTCACTACCATTCGATAGCCATCGGGTAATTGATTGATTGCACCCACTATTTCTTCATGACTCAACTGCGAAATCACGCCGATATCTGCATCACTTTGATTTTCAATAGCCTCATAATCAACAAATTGCCGTTCGTTGGTATTTTGCCGATAATGGTCAATGGCCGTTCGGACGACCAACGATTTTACCCAATATTCGACCGACTCAGGCTTTTGTAAATCATTGATTTTATTAAAAATCTTAATAAATGCCTCTTGGAAAATATCCTCGGCTTCCATTACAGTTCGGGCATAGCGACGGCATACACCCAAAAGTCGGCCTTTATAGAGGTTATAAAAGGCTGCTTGGGCTCTCGGGTCGTTTCGCTGACAACCAAGAACTAATTCAACTTCATTTCGCATCCGAAAAGGGTTGCTGTGTTTATAGATTCAATTAATTATAGTAAGGTTAGTATTGATGCAAAAAGACTTAGCCTTTTCTTGCCGATACAAAATTGGCACTGGCATCAAAATTTATGTAATAATAGTCATTTCCGACTTTTATTGCTAAAACATAACCCAAAAGTTTATTTTCGGCATATACCATTACTCCTCTCTGGAATGTCCAACCTTTGTAATTTACATCAAGGTATTCTTTGACTTTGATAGGAATATCTTTGGGTTCGAGTGGTCTATCATAGATTTTGTTTTCAGGAAATTTCATTTCAATTTCCTTTACACTCAAAAACTTTCCACTTTCATCGAAGGTGTAATCATACACTTCGTTATCGCTCAAAATGGTTATCCAATACGTTTTTTTGGTTTTATCAATAATGATAGCCGTTTGGATATATTTGTAATCCTTGTGTTTCGATACGAGATAGTTTACAATTGTGGCTGGTACATCTTTCGGAAAAATCAGTTTAATCTCCACTCTATTATCATTTCCTCCTACTCCTACTTGCTCTTTTTTCAAGAAATTACTGTCTTTATCAAACTGTAAAGAATACTGCTTTTTATCATAAGTAATGAGTACGTTGTACACCTGAATGGCACCATTTTGAATAAAAGCAATACCTCTTTCAAACTGCCAGCCTTTATATTCTTTATCGAGATAAGACTTGATTTTTGTGGTTAAATCATTGATTGTAATTGGTTTATCTTCAAAACGTCCGCTTGGAGCATTCACTCCAAACGATGATGATTTCAAGACATTTCCTTTTTCATCAAACAAGTAATCAAAAGTGGTAAAGTTTTGACTGATAACTACCGAATAATTTTTTGAATTACTCTCTACCACAACTCCTACTTTAATGCACTTATAGTCGCCGTGTTTAGCCGCTAAAAAATCCACTATTACTTGTGGCAAATCATTTTTGTCGATAAAATATAATTTAGGAGGAGGCATTCCCGATGGATTTCCTCCATTCGGATTATCCGAAACATTCATAATCAGCGTACCAGTAGTATCAAAAATCAAAGTGATATGCTTTGAATCTTTGAGCATAACTTTGTAGCCTTCTATTTTTCCCTCTTTATTTATTTGTTGGCAAGCATTAATAAAAGCTACGCCCGAATAATTTGTATTAAGATAAGTTTTGATTTTATCAGGTAAAGCAGCAAAATCCGTTTGGCGGTAACGTTCGGAAATTACACCTACGTTATTTACTATAGCCGACATTCGATCAATTTTTACATCAAAATCTGATTGAAAAATCTTACTTTTTTCAATGGTCGTGAAACGCACTTTGGTGGCTTCCGGGTAATTTACCTTGATTGCGTTTATAGCTGCTACCGGAACCACTTCATCAAAATTTTGTTTAGGCTGAAGATCTGTGATCCTATCGCAGCTCCACAGAATCAGCCCAACAAAAAATAGATATATATATAATTTTTTCATTTTAAATTCGTTTCCAATATTTCGGTAACATAAAGACGGTTCCAAATAGATTTTAGTTGCATTCTACCCAAAACATTAAACCTTTCTTTTGCAAAAAGGCCGAAGAAATTTTAGTTTTGAAAGAATATTTCAACAAAAACAATTCAAAAACCCGATAAATATATAAAAAGTAAGACGATGTATATTTTGATTCGTAAAAAATAATATATCACACAATTACAACGTTTTCAATAAAAAAAACGTCATTCTTGCATACGACATTTTTTTTTCTTCTATATTTAAACCATATTTGCTAAAAAACTGTCTTATACAGAAATCATCAATTGTCAATTAGGCTATTAAACAAACATATTCGCATGAAAAAGATTGCCATTCTATTTGTATCTTTAGTTTCTCTTGCAGTTTCTTCTTGCAAAGACAAAACTGTTCCAGTTTCTGAAAAAATCAAGAAAACATGGACAGCCAATATCGTGAAAGAAGGAAGTGCAACGGTTTACACAAAGGGTGCTGCATCCAACACAAAACCAAGCTACCAAAACTTTTCGCTAAATCTATTGATTGCACCTTCTGTAACTCTAAAGGATTTCGACGGTAATACTTTTACAGGTCAGTATGAATTGGTAGGTGATACAAAATTAGTTTTGAAAAACCTTACGCCAGTTCCAACAGGCACAGGTGGCACTATAGAATTTACTATCAATTCAATTACCGATACGGCTCTTGATATTACTCGTACAACTGCCAGCCAAAAAACAGGAAATACTATCAATACCTACAATTTGGTTACGCAGTAAGCGAATCTAAAATATTTCGTAGAAAAGGTGAGCTGAAAAGTTCACCTTTTTTTGTGGAACACAACGCCACTTTATTCAAAGAAAGTATTCATTATTTGAAGATTTTAAAGTTTTTGCTAAATAAATCCTAAAAACTTCATCAATTTTGCATTATGGAAAGAACAGAACTAAATACTCTTGGCGAATTTGGCTTAATTGACCGAATAAAATCAAAATTTACGAATAAAAATGCCGAAACAATTAAGGGGATTGGCGATGATGCAGCAGTGATTGATGTGGGCGATAAATACATGTTAGTCACGACCGATATTCTTTTTGAAGGCATTCACTTCGACCTTTCTTATACGCCATTGCGTCATTTGGGGTATAAAGCCGTAGCCGTAAACATCTCGGATATTGCAGCCATGAATGGCATTGCTAAGCAAATTACGGTAACAATTGGCCTAAGCAACAGAATTTCGGTAGAAGCTATTGACGAGCTTTACGAAGGAATAAAATTTGCTTGCGAAAGCTATAACGTTGATTTAATCGGTGGTGATACCAGTGCTTCAGCATCGGGTTTTGTGGTTTCGATTACGGCCACTGGCTTTGTCGATAAAGATAAAATTGTGTATCGAAACGGAGCAAAACCCAACGATATTTTGTGCGTAACGGGCGATTTAGGAGCAGCTTATTTCGGACTACAAGTTTTGGAGCGTGAAAAGCAAGTTTATTTGGCCAACCCAAGTATGCAGCCCGAACTCGCTGAAAAAGAATACTTAGTTGGCAAAATCCTAAAACCCGAAGCCCGTACCGACATCATTCACGAACTCAATGAGCTGGGAGTTGTGCCTACATCAATGATTGATATTTCTGATGGATTAGCTTCCGAATTATTACATATCTGTACACAATCGGGTGTGGGTGCGATGGTCTTTGAAGATAAACTGCCGATTGAAGATATTACGATGCTAACAGCCACCGAATTTAATGTAAGCCCAATTACAGCAGCATTGAATGGTGGCGAAGATTATCAACTCCTTTTTACGGTAAAACAAGCCGATTTTGATAAAATCCAAAAGGTAAGTGATGTTTTGCCAATTGGCTACATGACCCAAGATACAGCCGTGCAACTGGCACTCAATAGCGGAGGAACTGCCGCCATTAAAGCACAAGGTTGGAATCATTTGAGCTAAAAGTCTACTGCAAAAACGCTCTCACTGATGGTTGCTTGTTGAGACACAAGCAACCGTCACTCTAATAGAATGTACTCAAAAAAAAGAACAAATTTTCTTTTTTTTCGTGCAAATACTTGACTCGCTTAAAAAATGCTTTTAAATTTACACACCTACCTACAAAATAAAATCTATAATTGCATTTATTAGTTTAGCAAAGCATATTGAGCCACAACATCAATATCTCTCCTTGCATTTTTAATACCTAAATCTGAAAACCATTTTTGCCTATAAAACTATACACAACCCCATGCAAGAAGTTGATAATCAACCATCCCCCCCCCCCACATTTTGCTAACCTTGAGACCTTAACACGGCAAGAATTGAAAATACTCAAACTGGCTGCCGAAGACCTCTCAAATCAAGAAATAGCTGATAAATTGGTGGTGTCTGTTCGTACCATAAGAAAGCACCGAGAAAATATTTATCATAAGTTTGCTATTTGCGGAAAGACAGAAGTAAGGCGTTTTTTGCGAAGAGTACAGAAATATTTTGAGCTAAAAAACCAAATATAGGTCTTTCATACGCCCAAAATAGGTCATTGGACTTATTGTTTTAGAGAATAAAGATTAAGAAGTTTGTAATAGTACACATAGCTTGAACCTTCCGCCAAAGACCCAATCTATTTTAAACTAATTATTCTGAAAATTTAATTTTGTGTAATAATTTTTTATCGAGCGTTGGTCGCCACAGAGTTCCACAGGGTTTTATCACAGAGCAAAAAGATTTTTTAATAGTCAAAACTAAAAATAATATGAAAAAGTTAATTGTAATTTTTGTGTCTGCTGTCTTCTTTTTTTCGTGCAATAAAGAAGAAGTTTCGGCACTCAAATCTTTGAACGCACTTGAAGGAAAATGGGACATTTCACAAGTAGATTTGAGCAAATTATCGAAAGAATTTAAACTGACCAAAATAAACGGTACAGTAGATTTTATTTACTGTAAGGTAAAACTCGACCTCATCAAATCACCTAATTATTTGTGTGAAGGTGCAGCTACGTTTAATAACAAATCGTTTTTTCTTACGTACAAGTACGATGACGCAACAAAAATCTTAAAACTATTCGTAAGTCCGCAAGAAATAGGAACGGAGGAAGAGCAGAATATTGCTTTCATCATGAGCGGAGACTGGAAAATAGATAACTCAACTAACACATTTACTGCTATTCGGCAGCCCAACACAAAGGTTTCGGATATTTCTTTCACGGCAAAAAAATAGCAGTATGTCAAAATTTATCCTCACAACATTTCTACTTTTATTTTTCGGTTCGCTGAAAGCCCAATTTACGATAAGCGGCTATGTAACAGATAAAAATAGCCAAGAGCCATTAGTTGGAGTTACAGTTGGTATAAAATCAACGAAGTCTTACACACTGACGAATAACTATGGTTTTTACACGCTAAATTTCAGTAAATTCACTGACAGTGTTAAAATTACGTACTCAATCGTAGGCTATGCTACCAATGAAACTCAGCTTAAAGTAGGTTCAAATAAAATAGACTTAAATATCGGTTTAGACGAAACAAGTTTTGAGCTTAACTCGGTAATTGTTAAAGGCGATAACCCGACAAATGTTGAGCGAATTTTGGGTGGAATCACCTTTAATCCAAAACAAATAAAAGCGATTCCTGCATTACTGGGCGAAAAAGATATCATCAAAGCTATTCAATTTCTACCAGGGGTTCAGCGGGGAATAGAAGGTAGTGCGGCAATTTTTGTGCGTGGCGGCAATGGCGACCAAAATTTATTAGTTTTAGACGATGCCGTAGTTTACAATGCCAACCATTTTTTTGGTTTTTTTTCAGTTTTTAACCCCGATATAGTAAAAAATGTTAGTTTTTTCAATGGTGGTATTCCTGCTCGCTAC
>NZ_JBMLRC010000025.1:0-1076 GCF_049241225.1 Emticicia sp. | reverse complement strand
GGCTTGCATGATGATTTTTCAGCGACAAAAAGGAGATTTGATGGGGCGAAAGTTGTATTTGATTTTTATGCGTGATTCATGTGATACAACGCAAGCACTTTGAGCTTACGTAGCATCACATGAGTGATAACGCATTCTTGTAAAATATTGAGTGAAGCATTCAAACCGCTTCTTTGCGACCCTGAAATACGGGCAAAATTTCCATGATATTACTTTGGCGGTGCTGTAAACCCCATTCAATCATGGCTTCAAGTACGCTGCTTAGCTGTTTTCCCGATTCGGTCAATTCGTATTCAACCGTTACGGGCGTGGTGTTATAGACACTTCGGCTGACGATTCCGTTGGCTTCCAAATCTTTTAATTCCTGCGAAAGCATTCGGGGCGTAATTTTGGTTATTTCTCGCTCAATTTCTTTGAAGCGTTTTTTACCGAATAGTAATGCACCAATAATCGGCATTTTCCACTTTCCTTGAAAGGCATTGAGGGTATCTTGAATGGCCAATACATATGATACTGGACATTTTTTTACATTTTCTAAACTTTTTAATACTTCCATCTTATTGATAATCAGATTGCTATACTTTTTGATACCGATATACAAAAGTATATTGATATACTTTCAATAGCAAAGTTAGCATACATTTGTGCATCGAAAACAAATTTTAAATAAAAATATTTTAAGACAATGATTTTAGTAACAGGTGCAACAGGACAATTAGGTGGGATTGTGGTAGAAAATTTATTAAAAACAACACCAGCCAGCGAGATTGCGGTTTTGGTAAGAGACGAAAACAAAGCAGCCGATTTGAAAGCAAAAGGAGTAGAAATTAGAGTAGGAAGTTACTTTGACAAAGATTCATTAACGACTGCTTTACAAGGAATTGAGAAAGTTTTGTTGATTTCATCGAATGATTTTAATGACCGTATTGGCCAACACAAAAATGTAGTAGATGCTGCTAAAAATGCAGGAGTAAAACACATTTTTTATACAGGAGTAACGATAAAAGACATCCAAACTTCGCCATTGAAACCACTTTTGGCTGACCATTTCCAAACCGAAGATTATATCAAAGCAA
>NZ_JBMLRC010000024.1:0-1100 GCF_049241225.1 Emticicia sp. | reverse complement strand
GATTTGTAAGGGTTACTTGTGCCGATGCGATTTTTACACAACAAACCAATACGATGATGCTACAAATTTTTGCTACTTTTTTTAACATTGTAATCTTTGTTTAATTCGTAAATTTTAAAGAGATAAAGTGATGATTTGACCTTTTTGAGTGGTAATATCATACAATTTTGTTGTTGTCAAAGTGGGTGCTTTTATGCTTGCTTTTTCTGAAATAACAGGTTTAGCTGTTTCATCCAAACTATAAAATGGATTGGCATTTTTGCCGTTCGCTTCTTTAAGTTTTGTGCCATTGCTTTGCTTCAATTCATTTGGTGTACGTAGTCTAAGATTTCCTCCGAGGTTCGATTTTACTACCAGTTTCACCAATTTGGTGTCTTTCCATTGCATTTCTACGATTTCAAAACCTCCGATTGCTTTCAAGCCCGAAATTTTACCTGAAGGCCAAACATCTGGCAAAGCAGGAAGCAAATGAACGGCACCATCACTGCTCTGCATCAACATTTCGGTAATACCCGAAGTACAGCCAAAATTACCATCAATCTGAAAAGGAGGGTGAGCATCAAAAAGGTTATTGTAAGTACCGCCCGCACCACGCTCGTTGCCGATAGGTGTTAATTGGTTTTGAATCAATTTGTAAGCATGGTTTCCATCTTGCAATTTTGCCCACCAGTTTACTTTCCAGCCCATGCTCCAACCAGTCGAAACATCGCCTCGATAAATCAAAGAGTTTTTTGAAGCCTCAAAAAGTTCGGGTGTGCGATAAGCCGAAATCTGATTCGATGGATAAAGTCCATAAAGGTGCGAAATATGGCGGTGTTGGTCTTTGGGGTCGTCGATGTCATCGAGCCATTCTTGTAGTTGATTATGCTGCCCGATGTGCATTGGCGGCAATTTATCTCTTAATTTTTTGAGAGAATCCACAAAAGATGCATCTTTTTTTAGAATCTGAGCCGCACTGATTGCCTTGCTAAACACATCAAAAACTATCTGATTATCCATCGTAACGCCCGCATCAAGCGAAGAACCATCGTGAGCCGCAGGAGCGTTTTCAGGAGAATTTCCAGGGTTTACGACTAACCAATTGTTTTTTTGTGGGTGTG
>NZ_JBMLRC010000023.1:19234-39486 GCF_049241225.1 Emticicia sp. | reverse complement strand
AGTAAAATATCCATCTGGGCAAAATATCGGTGGCCGACAATCGGTGGCCGACAATTAACCCGTAACAGGGACTTTTTAAAATTCGGGATGACACATGTTTACTGAAATGAATCTTATTTTTCGTTGGTATACTGAATTAGGTCAGCAACCAAACCCGTCCAGCCACATTGGTGGGCAGCTCCGAGTCCTTCACCCGTATCGCCATTGAAATATTCATAGAAAAGGTGCAAATCTTTGAAATGTGGGTCGGTATCAAACTTCTCAAAATCGCCGGTGTTTGGTCGTCGATTTTCGGAATTTGCTTCAAAAATATTTATCAATCGCTCAGCTACTTGCAAAGCGGCATCTTTTATAGACATAATATTACCCGAATTAGTCGGATATTCTATTTCAAAGTCATCACCGTAATATCCATAAAACTTTAATAATGAGTCGATTAATAAGAAGTTAATCGGAAACCAAATTGGGCCCCGCCAGTTAGAATTACCTCCCATTATACTCAAATCCGACTCGGCTGGCGTATATTTCACACTAAGTATTTCTCCGTGTAGATTAAACTGATAAGGCGTATCTTTATGTGATTTTGATAACGAACGAATGCCATAATCAGATAAAAACTCAGCCTCATCGAACATTCGCTTGATAACCATTTTCATACGGTGGCCACGTAGGAGCGAGAGTAAGTGCGTTTCTCCTTTGCCTGGTTCGTTCCATCGAGAAATTAACGATGCTAAATCTGGGCGATTGGTAAGTACCCACTCTAATCGGCGTTTGAAATCTGGTAATTTTGAAAGCATTTCTTCGTCAATAACTTCAACGGCAAAGAGAGGAATCAGACCCACATACGAGCGAATTTTCATGAAGATAGTCTCGCCGTTTGGAGCGTGTAGTTTGTCATAATAAAACTGGTCGGCTTCGTCCCAAAGACCTAAGTCATTGCCCTTAATTGGTTTATTGATGGCAGCCGCAATATGCAAGAAATGCTCGAAGAATTTGGAGGCCATATCCTGATAAACAGGTTTTTCTATTGAAATTTCACACGCAATACGCAGCATATTGAGCGTGTACATGGCCATCCAGCCAGTTGCATCGGCTTGTTCGAGTTTTACGCCCGGAATCTGTGCATTACGGTCGAATACACCAATGTTATCAAGTCCTAAAAATCCACCACCAAAAATATTATTTCCTTCTTCATCTTTCTGATTGACCCACCATGTAAAATTGATAAGCAATTTGTGGAAGATTTTTTCTAAAAAAGCTAGATCACCTTTGCCATCATTATTTTTCTTATCGATCTCATAAACTTTCCAAGTTGCCCAAGCATGAACAGGAGGATTTACATCCGAAAAGTTCCATTCGTAGGCAGGAATCTGTCCGTTGGGGTGCATATAGTATTCGCGAAGCACAACTGCTAACTGACGTTTCGCAAAATCAGGGTCGATTCTGGCGAGTGTAAGCGTATGAAATGCAAGATCCCACG
Source organism: Emticicia sp. (assembly GCF_049241225.1). Taxonomy (NCBI): domain Bacteria; kingdom Pseudomonadati; phylum Bacteroidota; class Cytophagia; order Cytophagales; family Leadbetterellaceae; genus Emticicia; species Emticicia sp. The sequence continues at coordinate 38,006 of NZ_JBMLRC010000023.1, read as the reverse complement.
CAGCAAACCAAGGGTATTCCCACTTGTCGGGCATCGACAAAATATTGGCCATGTAGGCGTGTTTCCATGTATTATTTCTCGGGAAAGCCCTGCCCTTAAACTCGAAAGGCATTTTAGGGTCACCTTTTAGCCATTCATTGATGTTGTAGTAGTAGAACTGCTTGTTCCACATCATTCCAGCAAAAGCTTGGCGTTGTATATTTCGTTGTTCTTCAGATTTGATGTCTTTCTGAATATCGTTGTAAAATTCTTCGGCATCTTTAATTCTAGCCTCAAATATTTCATCGAAATCTAAAAAAGCTTTTTGGTTGTGTGAGTTTTGGCTAAACCTTAGTCTGATTGTTTGGCTTTCGCCGCCCTCAATTTTTTTTGTGTATTTTGCTGACGCTTTTGTGCCTATTTTGTTTGGATTAATGGTGGTAGGCTTGCCTGTGAGAATATAATTAGAGATACCATCTTTCACATACATGGCCGTATTGGGCTTTCCAAAAATACGTTCCATGTTGGTTTCATTTTCGCAAAAAACGATTTCATCGGCATTTTCTACGTATAATTTGTATTTGCCAAGAATTTGATGCGAAACTTCAATCTGATTATTGGCTATACCCGTAAGCATTGGGCTTTTTTTATACGCTTCGTAGCCCCAACTCCATGTGTTTCTAAACCAAATCGTTGGGAGCATTGTCAGAATCGCCGCTTTTTTGTTGCGGTTATGAGCCGTAACTTTTATCAGAATATCGTTTTCGTCGGCTTTGGCATATTCAATGAAGATATCGAAATATTCATTATTATCAAAAACTCCCGTTTGTTCAATCTCAAATTCAGTATTCGAGCGATTTCTCAGGCGGTTCTCTTCAACTATTTTTTGGTAAGGAAATTCATTTTGAGGATACTTATAAAGCATTTTCATGTAAGAATGCGTAGGTGTACTATCTAAATAATAGTAAAGTTCTTTAACATCCTCACCATGATTTCCTTCCGAGCCAGTGAGGCCGAATAAGCGTTCTTTGATGATTTTATCTTTATGATTCCAAAACGAAACTGCAAAACAGATGTGTTGTTTGTTATCCGAAATACCCCCGATACCATCTTCTCCCCAGCGGTATGCACGCGAACGAGCCATATCGTGCGGAACATAATCCCATGCATTACCGTAGACACTATAATCTTCTCTGACTGTTCCCCACTGTCTTTCTGATAGATACGGCCCCCATTTTTTCCAACCTTTATTATCTTTCCTTTCGCTTAGGCGAATCTTTTCTTTTATTTCAGTCATAATGGTTACTTTTATCAATTAAGGTTTAGTACATTGTAATTTAAGTAAGTATAACATTTTTTGTGTCTCTCCCTCACCGATGGGGAGGGAAAGAAAGGGTGGGGCTTGTAAGTAATTGATAATCAGTTCATTATGGCCCCTCCCTAACGGCATCGGCCGACCGTCCTCTCCGATGGGGAGCGAACTAAATCAAAACTTACACTATCTTAGTTTACAATGTATTTAGGTTGTAAAGTATTTTATCTTGTCTTATACTAATGTATTTATAATAAGCCAAATACCAGTTTTAAGAAAAGCTGCAAAGGCTATTCGCAAAAATATGAAAAATTATAAATGTTGAAAGTTGATTCGGCGAATAGATTATAATAATGATAAAACTTATTGAAATAATGATAAATTAGTTCTTCGATAAACTTTAATGAAAAAAAAGCCCTCTGAACTTATATCAGAAGGCTTTGAGAGATAAAAAAGTTTTTACTTAATGCGGGTTTTTACAACACTTGCAGCTTTTTGCTTTTCTTCTAATGCAATTCGAGCGTTTTCTTGGTCTTGTTTATTATCGGTTTGTTCTTTTAAAAGTTTTTCGAGTTGTACCTTGTTTTCTTCAATTTCTTTTAAAAGTTTCTCTTTTTCACGTTTGTTTTTTTCGATATCCCTTGCGATTTTATCGCCCGTTTTATTGACCCTTTCAAGGTTTTTTTGAGCTTCCTCTGTGTCTCGTTCGGCCAATCTTACATCTTCGTTTTGCATAGCGAAAGCATAAAAATCTTTCAGAATTTGTTCAACCCCTCTGAATGATTTATTATTTTCCGAAACCATATTACCACCACCTACATCGAAAGATGCAAATATCTTGGTTTTGTTTTTTTGGTCAGAAACAACCTTAGTCATTAAGTTGACAGGGTCAGGAGAAACCTCTGGTATATTTGCGGCTGCAATGTTGAAAGTCTCACGATTTTGAGCCACACCACCATATTTTGAAATAAACAACGACCATTCTTTTTCGATAAATTTTTTCTCAATATTGAGAGTCATATAAAATCCTTCTTTTCGATCTTTACCGAAAACTTCCGAACCACTCAAAATGGTTTGTGCGAAACCTACTAAATTGGCCAGCAGTAAAATGCTTGTGATTAATGCTTTTCTCATAATGTTCAATAAATTTTGTTTGTCATTAAAATTAAGACGCCGATATTATGTTTTTGTAACGATTAATGAAATTCAGAAGAAAAAAAATTATGCCAGCACTGCTTTTCTGCAAATCAATATAATTTTTTGTTTATCCTGATTTTCAGTGGCAAATAAATAATATTCGCCACCATCCTGCAACCCTAATTTCTTTTTTATTTCTTCGGGTTTCATCGGAAAGTTGCGGGTACTTATATTGGCTTTTGGCGTTGGTAATTTTGAAAGAACCTCCTTTTTATCAAATTTACATATATCCTCACAAATAAAACTTCGTCCTGCAAAATTTGTGATTAATTTATCAGAGGTATACAGATGACTATTAGGTGCCAGTTTTGAGAGTGAATTTTGTCCAGCGATTGATCTAAATCCGCCTGCTTTCAAAATCGAAGCGTTGGGTTCATAAATATACCTCATTGGGTTGGCGTACCTAACCGTAGTATTTGTTTCGGTTTCATAATCAAACTCAAATTCTTGAATTTCATCAGTGGCTGTAAAATTTATACAAAATAAGGTTGGGTTAGTGGTTTGGATAGAATTATTACTCAAAAAGAGCAATTCTTTTACTTCATTTTCGAGAGCAATTATATAAACTTTACTAATATTCTGAAGTTGTTCGAGTGCCATTTTTATATCAAGCATCGGAGAGAATTTTACCATATAATTCGGTAGTAAATTTTTGATTGTGAGTAGGTTAGGTTCACAATCTTCGATCTTGAAAACTTTATTTTTGGCATCATCTCTACGATGTGGATCTATATAGAAGTTTTTTATAGACTGATTGTTCGATTGGGCAAAAAGTATAGAATTTTCGTTTAAAACTTCAATATTTTTTTGTTCTAAGACCTCAAAATTATGTTTTGCTACGAGCGTCAACGATTGATTCTGTTCGACATAAATCACAGCCTCTGAAACTTTTGATAATGCCCAGCTATCAAGTCCCATTCCTCCAGTTAGGTCGGCACATTTTTCAGTACCAAAGTTTTGTGCAAAAACTTGAGCTTTAAAACGAGCAGTTATTTCAGAAGAGGCCTGTTCGACCGATAGTGGCGGTGGAAAAATTACGTGCTCATTGGCATACCACGATGGAAGTTTATGCTTTGCTTTTTGTCGGGAAATGTATTGTTCGGCTATTAATCTTAGAAAATCGGCATCATATTTTTTTTGGAACTTTAGAATAAATGCCTGAATATCATCGATTTGATTTTCATTGATGAACTGCCGAGCTGCTTTTAATTTTTCTATCATTTTTTTGATCAAATGAAAATAATTTCAATCTTCATTCTTCAATCTCCATTCTTATATTCTAATTTTGGTAAAAATTAGACCGCAATATTATGCTTAGTTTTTGGGAAAAAGATGTTTTTTTGAAAAAATATGATGTCGTTATTGTAGGAGCGGGGTTTTCGGGACTTTGGTTGGCTTATTTTTTGAAAAAATATTCCCCAAACACGGAGATCGCGATTCTCGATTCAGGTGTATTACCAACTGGTGCAAGTACCAAAAATGCAGGATTTGCGTGTTTCGGTAGCCCAACCGAACTACTCGAAAATATTACGGTTATGGGTCATGATCAAGCATTATTTTGGGCCGAACAACGCTATTCAGGAATAAAAATGATTGCTCAGCATTTTGAGTCTGAGATTGATTATGAAAAATGTGGTGGAACTGAACTTTTTGAGGACAAGAATATTTTTTTGGAAACAAAAGAACAGTTATTGTCCATAAATAACTCATTAAAAAAAATAGTAGGAGCTGACCAACATTTTGTTGTTGATGAAAAAATAATTAGTCGAGCGGGTTTTTCGGGTTTTCAATATGCAATAAGCAATGTCGTTGAAGGTTCGATTCATAGCGGCAAACTCGTAAATTCTTTGATAGAAAGACTACACGCTCTAAAAGTAAAAATATTTTTTGGAGTTGAAGTCGAGCGATTTGAAGAAAATTCGCAAAATGTAGAGATATTCACAAAGAATCAAATGGTTTTTAATGCCAAACATCTGAGTATCACAACAAATGCTTTCACAAAAGTACTTCTTCCCGATATTGATCTTTATCCTGGACGCGGACAAGTGATTATAACCGAGCCAATTGAAGGATTGAATTGGAAAGGTACTTTTCATTTTGATCAAGGCTTTTATTATTTCAGAAATTATAAAAATAGGGTGTTGTTTGGCGGTGGAAGAAATCTTGATTTTCAGACCGAAAACACCGACAAGTTTGATTTGACCGAGAAAATTCAGAATCGATTAGAGCAATTACTTTACAATAATATTCTACCAAAGTTAAGAGATATCAAGATTGAACACCGTTGGAGTGGAATCATGGCGTTTGATAACACCAAACTACCTTTCAGTAAATGTCTGAGCGAGTCAGTATCGGTTAGTGCCAGAATGAATGGCATGGGTGTTGCCTTGGCACCAACTTTATCCGAAAAGCTTGCCAAAGAAATTATTGGCCAACAGATTTTTTGAGTTTTCTACCTAAAATCTTTAAAAAAAGCAATCCATTTCTAATTAGTTGTCGACCAAACCTTCAAAATGGTAGAATTTTTTCAATCATTTTTAGGGTATTAAGGTTTAATTGTTACTTTTGCATAAATAAAACTTATTATTTTCATAAATAAAATCAATAATGCTTTATCGGATCTTGGTAATAATACTTCTTATGATGGTCGAGGTTTCGACCCTTAGAGAGTGTTTTTCTGAATTTAAGCAGCAAATTGAGGTTCAAGATATTGAAGATAGTAGTGAATCAGAAGATATTTCGAAGGAGTTTACTTTAGAAAACTACCTAGTTGAAAGTTTATGTTTTCAATTTAGAAGTGCATTCAACCTAAACATAAATACAATTTGTGATCATATTGCTACAATTATCCGTAATCCTTTTCAGGTTATAGATTCGCCTCCTCCCAAGCAATAATTTTTGTATCCTCATTTTTCCAAAACATTTTACCTCTTCAAAATTGACAGAAACTATGCCTCTGGGGCTAGTTCAATGATCTACTATTTACCTTGGGTATGTGCATTCATTGAATTACGCTGAATGGGTAAGTTTATAGGTCTTTTTTTATAAACAATATGAAAAATTTTAATTTAAAGTACATCAAAGCAGATGTTTCTGCTGGCTTGGTTGTCTTTTTGGTCGCTCTTCCTTTATGTCTTGGTGTAGCTTTAGCTTCTGGGGCTCCGCTTATTGCTGGAGTAATTGCGGGGGCTGTAGGGGGGATCATCGTTGGTGTATTAAGTGGCTCACAATTGGGCGTGAGTGGTCCGGCGGCTGGTTTAACAGTGATTGTTTTAAATTCTATTAGCGAAATCGGGTCCTATAATTCATTCCTTTTGGCGGTAGTTTTGGCGGGCTTTATTCAAATTATTTTAGGGGCTGTCAAAGCAGGCGTAATTGGCTACTATTTTCCTTCATCGGTTATTAAAGGAATGCTAACAGCCATCGGTATCATTATTATTCTGAAACAAATTCCTCATGCTATGGGAATTGATTTAGACTACGAAGGCGACGAAAGTTTCTTTCAAAATGATGGACAGAATACATTTTCAGAACTGGCTAGAGTAACCGAACTATTTAATGAAGGTGCATTAATCATTGGCTTAATTTCCTTAGGTATTATGATTCTATGGGAGCAGTCGTTTATCAGACGCAACGCTGTTTTGGGAATGATTCCTGGAGCTTTGGTAGCTGTAATCGTGGGTATTATCCTGAATAATGGACTAACAGTATTGCCAGCATTGTTTCATCTCGAAAGTAATCATTTGGTTTCATTACCGGTTACCAATTCGGTCGGAGATTTTGTAAACCTCTTTCAAATACCAAATTTTTCGGCTATAACTAACCCCGTGGTTTGGAAAGTAGCATTAGTGATTGCGATTATTGCCAGCCTTGAAACACTTTTGAGCGTGGAGGCTACTGACAAACTTGACCCAGATTCGAGAATTACACCAACTAATAGAGAATTATTGGCACAAGGCACAGGAAATATAGTATCGGGATTATTGGGTGGGATTCCGCTTACACAAGTAATTGTAAGGAGCTCAGCTAATATTCAAGCTGGCGGAAAAACAAATTTATCAACCATTGCTCATGGATTGATACTATTGATTTGTACGCTTGCCATACCTACTTTGCTCAATCAAATACCGTTGTCATCATTGGCTGTAGTGCTAATAATGGTAGGATATAAATTAGCGAAACCCACTATTTTTAAGCAAGTTTATAAAGAAGGACAGGATCAGTTTGTGCCTTTTGTAGTTACGGTGCTCGCAGTGGTATTTACGGATTTATTGAAAGGTATTGGCATTGGGGTTCTAGTTGCTATGCTATATATTTTATACACTAATTATAAAGGCTCGATGTCGTTTATGCGAGAGGGGCGTAATGTATTGATTCAATTCAATAAAGATGTTTTTTACTTTAACAAGTCTGAATTGAAACAAAAATTACTGTCGCTTCAGGAAGGTGACTATCTTTTTGTAGACGGAACTAAGGCCTCGTTTATAGATCATGACATTTTTCTGACTTTAGAGGAGTTTCAGAAAGAAGTGAAGAATAGAAATATAGAAGTAGAATTTAAAGGGATTTCAAGAAAAAAAATTAATTATAGAACTAGCAATGCAAACGTATCAAAAACTCTTACTGGCGAATAAAGCTTGGGCTGCCGAAAAACTACGTGTCGATGAAGGTTATTTTGAAGAATTAGCTTCGCATCAAAATCCAGAATTTCTTTGGATTGGCTGTGCTGATAGCCGTGTACCTGCCGACCAAGTAACTGGGACTCAGCCCGGTGATATTTTCGTTCACCGGAATGTAGCAAACTTGGTGGTTCATACTGACATGAATATGTTAAGCGTACTTCAATACGCTGTTGAGGTACTGAAAGTAAAACATATACTAGTAGTTGGTCATTATAATTGTGGTGGTGTGAAGGCCTCAATGGATAATAAAGACTATGGCTTAATCAACAAATGGCTTCGAAATATAAAAGATGTTAACGTAAAACACCATGATGAATTAAGTAAAATTGAAGATTTTCAAGCAAAATTTGACCGACTCGTTGAGTTAAACGTCACGGAGCAAGTACGCAATTTGGCAAAGACTACGATCGTTCAGAAAGCTTGGGCAAGTGGTGATTACCCTCATCTTCATGGCTGGGTACTTGATTTAAAAACCGGACTTATTAAAACAATAATGGAGATTTTACCCGACGATTTAGGCTCGATTGAAGAAGTGTATCGTTACGACATCAGTGTGCCAGTCGGCTCATTGGACGAATCGATGTCGTAAAAAATATTTTGAAATTATTAAAATTGAAAGGCCATCAATCTACTAGATTGATGGCCTTATTGATAAGTTGTGTGTTTGAAATTGCATGATGCTAGCATCTAAAGTGTAATTATTTTTCCGAAATTGGGAAGCTTACACCAACATTTAAGTTAAAAGCTAGGTTATTATAGTTTGTGTTTGGAGTTTTCGTGATGTCAACAAAACCTCTGTTTAGGCCTGCATCTACATTCAACCAAGTACGAGATTTTAATCTATAATTGAAGCCCACACCAGCTAAGCCACCAAAATCGAAGTTATTGTAAGCATTTTGGCCGTCTGCTTGTTTTATTACATCTCCATTTGAATTATTAGCTTGCAGTAATGTTCCGGCATAGAGTCCTGCAAATAATTTAGGACGAAACTTATTTCCCTCATCACCGAAATAGTATACGCCAGTTACTGGTAGCTGAATATAGTGTAATCTTGTGTGATTATCCACTGTCTTACTTTTATCACCTAATTGTGAGTATAATAACTTTGCTGATATTCCCCAGTGACTATCAATACTGTAATTTGCAAAACCACCGAGTGCTAAACCTGGAAGATATTCTGTTGTTGGATCTGAAACAATTGTTGAAACATTTACGCCAACCATCGGGCCAATTGATAGGGTTTGAGCCGAAACCAGCTTCATGTTCATTAAAATTACTGCTACTGCAAAAATGATTTTCTTAGTCATTCTAAATATGTTTTTGTTAATAATAATTCTGACGAGATAATTTTTTGTAAAAATAAACTCTCAGACACACCACTATGCATAAAAAATGTGTTCCACCCTCCAATGCTATTACTTGATCGAAGTATATGGGTAATGTTGGGGAAAAATATCCACGTCTTACCCTGTTTCGAGATATTGTGTCATTCGAAACGCTGTTTTCCACACATCACAAACTTGAACATTAATTATTTGAAGAATATTTTTTTAAATAAAATGAAATAAAATCTTGAAATAATCTATATTTGCTAATAAAGTATATCTTTGCTAAAAATATATAGATATTATGAGCCTCCCAAACTGCCCCCAATGTGATTCGAATAACATCTCTCGTAATGGTATAATTAAAGAGCGTCAACGCTTTAAATGTAAAGATTGCGGCTATAATTTCACTGTCGAAAAGATAGGCAAAAGCATCGAAAGCTACTATGTGATTAAAGCTTTACAACTTTATATCGAGGGTGTAAGTTATCGTGAAATTGAGCGTTTATTGGGCGTGAGCCACGTTTCTGTTATGAATTGGGTAAAAAAATACCAAGTAAAGATACCGAAGCAAACGCTGTATCATCCTACCTATAAAGTGATGAATCATAAGGAGTTAGCCGAATTTTATGCGAATCGAGATAACCTAAAAGGAGCAGGAATGATTGTCACTGAGCTTGGTGATAAGTTTATGTTGATAAAATGGGAGCGGTTCAAGAAATGAGTCGCCTTTCTCTTTATAAAATAAAAATTCAAATAAAATCTTTAAAAAGTGCAATTATTTATTTGTTTATTTCATAATAGCTTTATTTTCTATGTTATTCTGAATTTTATGAAAATGTTTTAATTTAACTTGTGTAAAATTTTGAGAATGAGTATTTTTGTAAAATAAAATTTTGAAAAATATAATTTAAGTAGAGAATAAATAGTGCTTTTTGAGGAAAAACGAGTACAATGAATTCTATCCATTATTAGCAAAGCTATATCAAGGATTTGTGTCTCGCGGGTTTTTATGAAAGTTTTGTGTCGTCTTAAGCGACGTACAACAAAACCATAATAAAAGACCTAATATGAAAAAATTACTATTTACCTTTTCACTTATTTTACTAAGCTATGGGTTCATCAACGCACAAGGCTCTCCGGAGTATGGTGGTGGAATCAAGCTAAATGTTAATCCCGAAGGTTCTAAGTTTATTCGTTTACTTACATGGAATCAGATTTGGTTCAGGGGTACACAACTAAATCCCGGTACAACCATTGCCGGAGAAGCTGCCAAAACAAATTTTGATATTTCTGGCCGTCGTTTACGTATGTTGGCCTACGCACAAATTAGCAAACGCTACATGGTACTCGCTCACATCGGAATCAATAACCAAACATTCATAAATGGTGGAGGCTCTGGCACAACAGGCACGGGCGGCTACGGAAATGGAAAGAAACCACAAATTTTCTTTCACGATGCCTGGAACGAATATCACGTAGTTTTACCGACCAAAGAAAATAAGAATTCAAGTTTGAGTGTTGGTGCAGGCTTACACTATTTTATGGGTATTTCTCGCATGACAATGGCTTCAACACTCAACTTTATGGCAGTAGATTCTCCGATTTTCTCGTGGGCAACTATTGATAATGCCGACCAGTTTGCTCGTCAATACGGGTTCTTTGCTAAAGGTAAATTGAATAAATTAGAATACCGTTTGGCAATGAATAAGCCTTTCAGTACAAGTTTAGCACCGGCCAATGTAACCGATGCTTCAAAAGCTACTGCAGTTGATAATAATGGCAGAAGTAATTGGGCAAAAACTGCTTATGTCGAATATCAATTCCTTGATAATGAATCAAATTTATTGCCTTTCAAAGTTGGTACATATTTAGGTACAAAGCGTGTATTTAATATCGGAGCAGGTTTGTATAGCCAAGCCGATGGCACGAAGTCTTCAGTAAACGGAAAACTCGAAAGCCATAATGTAAACTTGTTGTCGGTAGATGCTTTCTTAGATATGCCATTTGGCGATAAGTCAAAAAATACGGCAGTAACTGCTTACGCTGGATACTTCAATTATAATTTTGGACCAAATTATATCCGAAACATCGGTATCATGAATGAAGGTGTAGTAAATGCAGCTTATGAAGGAAGCGGAAAACTGATGTCAGGTGCAGGAAATGCCCAACCAATGATTGGAACAGGTGATATTTTCTATACGCAAGTGGGTATTTTAATGCCAAGGGGAAGCGAAAAACCAAAAATGAGGGTGCAACCATTTACCGCATTTACTTATAAAAACTTTGATGCACTGCCTAAGGCTGTAACCAATTTTGATTTAGGCGTAAACTGGTTGATTGATGGCCATCATGCAAAAATTACCACTCAGTATTCGTTGCGTCCGGGAATCGAAACCGCAACAGCCAAGCAAAAGCATTTAGGCGAATTTATTGCACAATTACAAATCTATTTATAAAACTCAACTCTATTATTACTTAAACCCTTAATTGATTAGCACTATGTCTGAAAGTAAAAAAAGCTCGATGTTCTCGATAATTGGAGCATCATCAGTCGGAACGATGATTGAGTGGTACGACTTCTATATCTTTGGAAGTTTGGCTACAATCATTTCTACAAAGTTTTTCCCTGCTGGCCCAGGGAGCGAAACACTATCTTTTCTATCAACCTTAGCAACATTCGCAGCGGGTTTTGTTGTTCGCCCGTTTGGAGCATTGTTCTTTGGCCGTCTCGGAGACTTAATTGGTCGTAAATATACCTTCATGGTTACATTACTATTAATGGGAGGAGCTACTTTCACCATTGGTATCATTCCCGCCTACGAAACCATTGGTGTTGCCGCACCATTATTAGTTTTACTTTTGAGATTACTTCAAGGACTTGCCCTTGGTGGTGAGTACGGCGGTGCTGCAACTTACGTAGCCGAACACTCACCAGCCAACGAAAGAGGTTACATGACCTCGTGGATTCAGATTACTGCCACCGCAGGTTTGATTGTTTCTTTAATCGTAATTGCTCTCACGAAAGCCATTTTGAGCAAAGAAGATTTTGATGCTTATGGCTGGAGAATTCCATTCTTAGCTTCAATTTTGATGGTCGGTATTTCTTATATTATTCGTAGAAATATGCACGAATCTCCGTTATTTTCGAAAGCAAAAGCTGATGGAAAAACTTCTACCAATCCTTTGAAAGAATCTTTCGGAAATAGGTTAAATTTCAAATTTGTATTGTTGGCTCTATTGGGCGTAACAATGGGGCAAGGCGTAGTTTGGTACACAGGACAATTTTATGCGATGTCTTTTATCGAAAAAATTATGAATGTACCAAAAGAGCAAGTTGATAGCATTATGATTTGGGGATTATGTCTCGGAACGCCTTTCTTCGTAGTATTTGGTTGGTTATCTGACCGCATCGGTCGCAAATGGATTATGATGGCGGGTATGTTGGTAGCAATTCTTTCTTACCGCACAATTTACTCAAAAATGTATGAAACCGCCGATATTAAAGGTAAAACCGAAATCGTAGAAAAAGCCACTTCGGTTGCCGAGTTGAAAGAAAATGCCAAAAATAAAAATGGCGGTGTTGACTCAGTTTATACAGTAACAAAAGCATTTACAGACGGAACAACTTACAAAGAAGTTAAAACTAAAACATTGAAAAATGGTGCAGTTGAAATCAGCGAGAAAGATGGCAAACCAATCATTGAAACTAAGAAAACCGTAACAATCAACGACACCGACAAGTGGACACTTACTTGGTTAGTATTTATTCAGATGTTGTTCGTAACGATGGTTTATGGCCCAGTAGCTGCATTTTTAGTTGAAATGTTCCCAATCAAGATTCGTTATACATCAATGTCGTTGCCTTATCATATCGGAAATGGTATTTTCGGAGGTTTACTTCCTGCCATTGCTACCTTCTTGGTATCGAATGCACAGAAAGTAAACAGCGTAGCAGCCGAGTCGGGTTTAGCTCCAGTTATCGAAAAACCTTATTTAGAAGGTCTTTGGTATCCGATAATTCTTGCAGGTATCTGTTTCGTTATCGGAACAATCTACTTAGATGGAAAAGATAACAAAGTTAACGATTGATTTGTACTCGTAGGGGCGTCCAAATCGGACGTTCTTACATAAATGATAAATCTTTAATACATAAAAACATTAATACAATGAATGCTATAAAACGAATTTTAGGAATAGTTTGGATATTAATCGGTATCGGTGCGGTTTACTATCTAATTGTAAATCAGGCAATTATGCTTTGGGAAAAAGGTGGAGAAAACGTTATCCCAGCTATTATTTACACCGTAATTCTCTGCCCAATGATTGCGGGAGCTTTAGGAACATTCGGTTTGTATTCGCTACAAGGCGAGTTCGATTCCAAGGATTGATTAAAAAAAAGTAGTCGATTTCTAAGCCGTTCGACCACCCAAAAGAAAATAAGTAAATTACCATAATAAGTAAGGCTTAGGGTTTAATAGAGCAATGTATGCCAGTTGAGGAAAACTCCCGTTGGCATACATTCTTATTTTGGGGGTGTGTTCTTATTATTTCCCCCGTGCGACGGTCGCTCCTTTTTGTAAGTAGGGTTGTTAAGTTCTCGAAAAAAGCTCCCCTCTCCAATCGGAGAGGGGCTGGGGGTGAGGTCAAAAGGCATCAAAATGTGGTAAAATTGTTGCGTTTTAACCCCACCCTAAATCCCTCCCCGATGGGGAGGGACTTTAAAAATAGAGAACTTAACAACCTTCCTTGAAAAAGGAGGGGATATTTTTTCCGAAGTAAATTTTTAACTATACTTATTTAGCAAAAATAGCTAAATAAATCTTTGAATAGTACCATGTTAGTCGTAGCTTAGTGCTATTAATTCAACTCCCTAAATGAAGCAACAAAGAGCCATAGCAATAACGATTTTACTGGTGTGTTTATTCAACTTTCCTCTTCTATCGTTGTTCAACAAAACCATTTTTGTGTTGGGTGTGCCGCTTGTTTATGTTTATGTATTTAGTGTTTGGGCGGTAGGAATTATCATCATTGCCATGATTGCAGAATCTAAAAATGTAGAAGATACACAAGAGCATGAATAGCTACATTTTAGGACTGATTTCGATATATTATCTGGCATTTTTGTTTATTGTGGCTTATCAAGCCGAACAAAAATCAAAGAATGCCAAAAGCATTGTTAGTAATCCTAACATTTACGCACTTTCGTTGGCGGTTTATTGTACGGCTTGGACTTTTTATGGAAGCGTTGGGCGAGCTTCAACTGATGGTTTAGATTTTTTGGCGGTTTATATTGGGCCGACGTTGGTAATGTTTTTGGCATTTCCGATTCTACTAAAAATCATTCGTATCAGCAAAACCCAACGCCTAACGAGTATCGCCGATTTCATTTCGTCACGTTATGGCAAAAATCGTTCTTTGGGAGTCTTGGTAACTATCATCTGTTTACTATCAGGGATTCCGTATATTGCTTTACAACTGAAAGCGATTTCAAATAGCTTCGGGATGCTTACCAGAAGCACTTTGAATAATAATATTTTGGTTGACCATACCTTTTATATTGTTATTCTATTGATACTGTTTACCATTCTGTTTGGTACACGAAATGTAGAAGCTACCGAACGCCACGAAGGAATGGTAACGGCTATAGCGGTCGAATCTATCATTAAATTAATAGCCTTTTTTGCAATCGGAATTTATGTGACTTACTATCTTTTCAATGGTTTTGAAGATATTTTCGATAAAGCCACGATTCTCGCTGCTGCCAAAAAGAATTTCGTACTTGAGAAAGAAAGTGGTATGTCGATGTGGTTTTGGCATACTTTGTTGGCCACAATGGCTTTTTTGTTTTTGCCTCGTCAGTTTCAAGTGACAGTCGTTGAAAACGTCGATGAAAAATACATTAACCGAGCCATGTGGATGTTTCCGCTGTATATGTTGCTCATCAATATTTTCGTGATGCCCATCACATTGGCTGGTGGAATCATTTTTAATGGGCAAGCGATTAATTCCGATATGTTTGTATTATCAATTCCTATGCATTTTTCAAATGAATTATTGGCTATACTAACATATATCGGAGGGTTTTCGGCCGCCACTGGTATGATTATCGTCGAAACAATTGCTATTAGTGTAATGGTTAGTAATAACTTGTTGATGCCAATTTTCTTGGGAATTCCTACCTCAAAAGAGCTAATTAATCGAAATCCGAGTGGGGTTATTCAATTTATGCGACGTCTTTCGATTGCTCTTATCATATTTTTAGGGTATTTCTATTTTAAGTTTATTACCGAAAAATATTCGTTAGTGTCAATCGGTATGACGGCTTTTGTGGTGGTAGCTCAGTTTGCACCATCGGTATTAGGTGGTATTTTCTGGAAACGAGGTACGCAAAAAGGAGCAATGGCTGGTTTGGTAGGTGGTACTTTAGTTTGGTTTTTTACGCTTATCATTCCATCGCTGGTTAGTTCGGGGGTGATTTCAGATAAAATTATGACCGATGGATTATTCGGAAATGCTTTGCTAAAACCTTACGAATTATTCGGTATGATGGGCATGGATAATATTTCGCATGCTACTTTCTGGACCTTATTTTTTAATACTGTTTTTTATTTTTTCGGCTCTTTGTGTACTAAACAGACCTCAATTGAGCATAATCAGGCTGTTTTATTTGTTGATGTTTTTCGTTTTTCAAAAGGAATCGAAAATTCGGTTGTTTGGCGTGGAAAGGCATTAGTGAGCGATATAAAATCGCTTTTGGAGAGTTTTTTGGGTGCGAGCCGTACGGAGCGTATCGTTCGAATCTTTGCGACTCGCAATAACATCAATCTTAATACTCGCTATGCCGATGCTCGTTTTGTAAATTATTCTGAAAAACTACTTTCAGGAATAGTTGGGACGGCCTCTGCACGGATGATGGTGTCGTCGGTGGCAAAAGAAGAAGAGATTTCTTTGAATGAAGTCGTAGAAATTTTGAAGAAATCGCAAGAGTTGATGGCCGTGAATAAAGAATTGAAACAGAAATCGCAAGAATTAAGATTGCTTACCGAGCAGCTTCAGGCAGCCAATGAGCAGTTGAAAATGACCGATAAACTCAAAGATGATTTTTTATCGACCGTTACCCACGAAATTCGTACGCCGCTTACTTCGATAAAAGCTCTGTCAGAAATCTTGTACGATAATGATGATATCGAACATTCAGAAAGACAACATTTCTTGAATACCATCATCAAAGAATCAGATCGCTTGAGTCGCTTGATAAATCAAGTATTAGATTTAGAAAAATTTGAGTCGGGTAAAGTAAGAATCGTTAAAGAAGACTTGAATCTCGAAGAAATTATCAGAGATTCAGTCGATTCGATAGAGCAACTGGCTAAAGAGAAAGGCATCGAAATCAAGCAAATTATTGATAAAAAAATGCCAACTTTTAAAGGTGACCGAGATAGAATTATGCAAGTAATGCTCAATTTACTCTCAAATGCCCTAAAGTTTACTGAACCAAACAAAGGAACGATAACTATCACAGCTTACGAAAAAGGTGGTAGTTTGCATGTAAGTGTGATTGATGATGGGTCAGGAATTGCCAAACCTTATCAAGTGTTGATTTTTGATAAGTTTTATCAAGCACACGACCAGACCATCAAAAAACCAAAAGGAAGCGGCCTCGGTTTGGCCATTTCCAAACGTATTTTAGAGTTACACAATGGCACGATAGGCGTTGAAAGTGAAGTCGGAAAAGGCTCAAAGTTTTCGTTTGAGATTCCACTTGAATGATAAAGTGTAAGACAAAGAAAGGATTTCTAAGCAAAACATAAATTAAAATCTGATACAACAAGATTTACGACAATGAATATCCAAAAGAACATAAAAGTATTAATCGTTGATGATGAGCCAAATATCTTGCTTTCGTTGGAGTTTCTGATGAAAAAAGAAGGCTTTATTGTCTTTATTGCCCGAGATGGAGAAGAAGCGTTTGACATCATCAAAAGAGAGCATCCAAAAATCGTCTTGCTCGATATTATGATGCCCAAAGTAGATGGCTATGAAGTTTGTCGATTTATCAAAGGAGGAAATGATACCAAAGAAACGAAAGTGGTTTTTTTGAGTGCCAAAAGCAAAGAAGCCGATATTGAAAAAGGGTATAGCGTAGGAGCCGACTTGTATATTCCGAAACCATTTTCAACCCGTGATTTGGTGAAGAAAATCAACATGATGGCTTCGGGGGTAGTGAGCTAATGATAGAATGAGTGAATGCTTCAATGAATGAATCAATATCGAAATATATTTATGATGAAATAGAAAAAAGTAAAATTTATTTTATTCACTCATTCTATCATTCACTCATTCAAAATTAAACTTGTACAACAAAACTATAATAAAAGTAATGAACTATGACTCATTTTACAGGCGAAGCATTGACCAACCCGAAGCATTTTGGGCTGAGCAGGCTGACAAGATAGCGTGGTACGAAAAACCAAAAACGATTCTCTCGCAGGATAAAAATGGTTTTTATCGTTGGTTTGAAGGTGGGTTGATGAACTCTTGCTACTTGGCGGTTGATTACCACGTTGAGCAGGGTAGAGGAGATAAAACCGCAATCATCTACGATTCGGCAGCAACAAAAAAGGTCGTTAAATATACCTATGCCCAAGTACAAGCCGAAGTTGCAAAAATTGCTGGAGCTTTACAGACTTTGGGCGTATGCAAAGGCGATACTGTGGTACTTTATATGCCCATGATTCCCGAAGCGGCATTTTCGATGTTGGCTTGTGCGAGATTGGGGGCTGTTCATTCAGTAGTTTTTGGGGGATTTGCTCCGCATGAATTGGCCATCAGAATTGATGATGCTCGACCCAATGTAATCATTTCTGCTTCTTGCGGAATTGAGTTCGATAAAGTGATTCCGTATAAACATCTACTCGACGAAGCCATTCATTTGGCCGAACATAAAGTATCAAATTGCTTAATTTTTCAAAGACCGATGCTTCAAGCAAGCATGGTTAATGACCGAGATATTGATTTTATTCCCTATGTAAATGCCTCAAAACCAGTTGGTTGTGTGGCGGTCAATGCCACTGATCCACTTTATGTACTTTATACTTCGGGAACTACGGGAAAGCCAAAAGGAATCGTCAGAGACAATGGCGGCCATGCAGTAGCACTAAACTTTTCGATGGAATATATTTATGATGTCAAGCCCAATGAAGTTTTTTGGGCAGCATCAGATGTAGGCTGGGTTGTTGGGCATTCTTATATCGTTTATGCTCCACTGATTTATGGTTGTACGACCGTATTTTTTGAAGGAAAACCAGTTAGAAACCCCGATGCCGGAACATTTTGGCGAGTAATTGAAGACCACAAAGTAAATGTTTTCTTTACCGCTCCGACCGCTTTCAGAGCTATTAAAAAAGAAGATGCCGAAGCAAAATTAAAAGCTAACTATGATACTTCTTCTTTGAAGTCTATCTTTGTGGCTGGAGAGCGTTGTGACCCTCCAACCCTCGAATGGCTTCAGCAAATAGCCCAAGTACCAATCATCGACCACTGGTGGCAGACCGAAAGTGGTTGGGGAATCGTGGCAAATATGATGGGAGTAGAGCAGTTTCCTGTGAAAGCAGGCTCTGCAACCAAGCCAGTTTGTGGATTTGATGTGCAAATTTTGGGTGAGAATGGTCAACAGCTCGGAGCAAATGAAGAAGGTTATGTGTGTTTAAAATTGCCACTTCCGCCAAGTTGCTTGCCGACACTTTGGAACGACGACGAGCGTTTCAGAACTTCATACCTCAACAAATTTGATGGTTATTATCTCACAGGAGATGGTGGCTACATCGACGAGGAAGGTTATGTTTTTATCATGGGCCGGGTTGATGATGTGATTAATGTAGCTGGGCATCGCCTTTCAACTGGTGAAATGGAAGAAATCGTTGGTTCTCATAAAGCGGTTGCCGAATGTGCCGTGGTTGGGATTGCTGACGAACTTCGTGGACAACGACCAATTGGTTTGGTGGTGCTGAAAGATGGAGCCGATTTTACACAAGATGAAATGGAACATGAGCTGGTTCAACTCATTCGTGAGCAAATCGGGGCGGTTGCATTTTTCCGCAATGCCGTGGTTGTGAAGCGTTTACCAAAAACTCGTTCGGGTAAGATTTTAAGAAAAACAATTCGTCAAATTATTGATGGTGAACAATTTACAGTTCCTTCAACGATTGATGATGTGAATATTTTAACAGAAATAGAAGAGTGTATCAGGAACAGAAAAATTGGAGTTTTTCAGT
>NZ_JBMLRC010000023.1:14367-19134 GCF_049241225.1 Emticicia sp. | reverse complement strand
ATTTTAACAGAAATAGAAGAGTGTATCAGGAACAGAAAAATTGGAGTTTTTCAGTAAAAGTTTTTCGGTAAGGACACTGAAACTGTCTGGTTAAAAGAAAAACTGAAGCGGGGTCGCCCGTGCGATTAAGGATTAGAGATTGATGATTTTAGATTTTTGAAAAAACAAACACCATTTGTATCGCAAAAGTAACTTATCGATCTTTAATCGTCAATCCTTAATCTTCAATCAGAAAAACACATAATCTGACAGTTATGCGGTTTTCACTGATACTACCCTCTAAAAAGTAAAAGCATGAAAGTAATCTGGATTTCAAATTTGAGAGTTTTTGCAACCCTAACCGTAATTATGCTTCACTGTGCAGCAGGAGGTATTTACTTGATGGGAAAAATCCCCAATAGTTGGTGGTGGATTTGCAATGCTTCAAATGCCTTCGGTCGATTCGCTGTGCCAGTTTTTGTGATGCTTTCGGGGTATTTGCTCTTAGGAAAATACAAAAATTTAACAGAGTTTTTATCGAAAAGATTTTCCAGAATATTCATTCCTTTTTTACTTTGGACAATCATTTTTATGCTTTGGGGAAATTATTTCGGAATTATTCCTGCCGAAAAAACAAAGTTTGAGTTCGTTGATATTCTTAAAAAAATACTAATTGGTGGAGCTGGCGGTTCGGGGCATTTATGGTTTGTTTATATGCTTTTGGGGCTTTATCTGTTTTCGCCAATCGTAAGTCGATGGATAACGCAAGCGACCGACCAAGAAGTAAAGTTTTTCTTAATCATGTGGTTTGTAGCCTGTACGGTTTATCCATATTTTGAAAAGTTTTTGGGCATCAAAATCAATTTTGAGATTCGATACTTTTCGGGTTATTTAGGCTATTTTGTATTAGGATATTTTTTGGGGAATCTTCAAATAAATTTGTCTCAAAGAAAAGTAGGTTTCATCTCATTAGCAGTTTTTCTGGTAAGTTGGCTCATAACTTTTGTAGGAATTTATTTCTCGACTGTAGCAAATAATAAAGCCTATGAATCGAGCTTATTCGATTACCTAAGTCCGTCGGTTATTTTGATGTCAATTTCAGCATTTCTGACTTTTAAGAATTTACTGAATATCGAAATTTTGCCAACTTTAACGGCACAATTAGATAAATTTAGTTACGGAATGTATTTGATGCATTTGATTCCGATGAAAACTTTATCTCGTCAGTTTCAGATAAATTTCAAATGGATTCACCCAAGTATCGGCATCACAACGCAGTTTATTCTGACAACCCTTATTTGTTATGTAGTCATATTTATATTAAGTAAAATACCCAAAAGTAGCTGGATTACTGGGTGAGTTTTGGTTACTGGTGGACTGTTTATTAGAAAACAGCGGGACTGCTCATGCTGTTAGTGGTAATTTATTCGATATTTCTGTATCTAATATTAAACTCATTGCCGTCTGCTTTAGCTGACGGTTCTTAACAAAATATCAAAATATGGCTTCAGCCGAAATCGGGCTTATTTTGGCTAAAGCCAATTTGATTTTATACAATTTTACCGTCAGCTGAAGCAGACGGCAATGAAATTAAAAATCATTTTATTTAGAATTATATACATTTATTCAATTTTAGTACTTTATAATATTACCTCAAATGAAAATCAACTCTTTCCAAGAATACGAAGAAGCTTACAAGAAGAGCGTAGAAAATCCCGAAGATTTTTGGGGCGAAATTGCAGCCAATAATTTTGAATGGAGAAAACCGTGGAGAAAAGTGCTGAACTGGAATTTCAGTGAACCAAAAGTAGAATGGTTTGTGGGTGGGAAACTCAATATTACCGAAAACTGTCTGGACCGCCACGTAAAAGATAAACCGCATCAGCCAGCCATTATTTGGGAACCCAACGACCCAAATGAAGAAAGCGTAACGCTTACATACCGTCAATTATTTGAGCGTGTGTGTCGCTTCGCTAATGTTTTGAAGCGTAATGGTGTGCAAAAAGGAGACCGAGTTTGTATCTATATGCCAATGATTCCCGAGTTGTCGATTGCAGTTTTGGCTTGTGCCAGAATCGGAGCGATTCACTCAGTAGTTTTTGGAGGTTTCTCGGCAACTTCAATCGCTGACCGTATCAATGATTCGCAATGTGTAGCAGTTGTAACGACTGATGGGGCTGTGCGTGGAAACAAAGCTATTCCGATGAAAGATACGGTTGATGATGCCATGATTGGCTGTCCATCGGTGAAGAAAGTCATTGTAGCTACTCGTACTCGCACGCCAGTAAGTATGATTAAAGGCCGTGATGTATGGTGGGAAGAAGAAGAAAAACACGTAACAAGCGACTGCCCAGCCGAAGAAATGGACTCAGAAGACCCACTTTTTATTCTTTATACCTCGGGTTCAACTGGAAAACCAAAAGGTGTAGTACAGACTTGCGGTGGCTACATGGTTTATGCGGCATATACTTTCCAAAATGTTTTTCAATATAAGCCAGGCATGGTGCATTTCTGTACGGCAGATATAGGTTGGATTACAGGGCACTCATACATCGTTTATGGCCCATTGGCATCGGGTGCGATTTCGGTGCTTTTTGAAGGCGTTCCGACTTACCCAGACGCAGGACGTTTCTGGGATATTGTTGAAAAACACAAAGTAAATATTCTTTATACTGCCCCAACTGCCATTCGTTCGTTAATGGGTTTTGGTTTGGAATATGTAGAAGGAAAAGATTTAAGCTCTTTGAAAGTGTTGGGTTCGGTTGGAGAGCCAATCAACGAGGAGGCTTGGCAATGGTATTCAAAAAATATTGGTAAAGATAAATGTCCGGTGGTAGATACTTGGTGGCAAACCGAAACTGGTGGAATCATGATTTCGGCTTTGGCAGGAATCACACCATTGAAGCCTGCTTGGGCATCGTTGCCACTTCCGGGAGTGCAAATGATGTTGGTTGATGAAAATGGAAATGAGATTTTGGGTGGAGATGTAAGCGGTAATCTTTGTATTAAATTCCCTTGGCCATCAATCTTGCGTACAACATGGGGCGACCACGAGCGTTGTCGGACTAATTATTTCTCGGCGTATCCAAATCTATACTTTACGGGCGACGGTGCTATGCGTGATGAAAATGGCTTTTATAGAATCACTGGTCGTGTAGATGATGTATTAAATGTTTCGGGACATAGAATTGGTACTGCCGAAGTAGAAAATGCAATAAATATGCACACAGGCGTAGTGGAAAGTGCCATAGTGGGCTATCCGCACGACATCAAAGGACAAGGTATCTATGCGTATGTTATCTGCGAAAGCATGATTCATGACGAAGAATTAACTCGTAAGGATATTTTGGCAACGGTTTCCCGTGTGATTGGGCCGATTGCGAAACCTGATAAAATTCAGTTTGTGAGTGGCCTACCAAAAACTCGTTCGGGTAAAATCATGCGAAGAATCTTGCGTAAAATTGCCGAAGGCGAAACTTCAAATCTTGGAGATATTTCAACGCTTCTCGACCCAACGATTGTGGAAGAAATCAAGAATGGGGCAGAGGCTTTGAAGTAATCTAAAAATTGAAAAAACCGAGACTCAATTTGAATCTCGGTTTTTTTATAGTTATCTACTTCATTAATTTTCACAAGTTTTAATATCAGCTTTGAATACTGAGCCAGCTTCAACGGCAAACCCAGGTTTAAGCTCAATAGCATTACCTGCTTCAAAGTTGACTTTAGCAGGTGTACTAATTTTATTATCGGCATTGATAGAGCTAACTGCTTTTTTTATTTGGTTATCCGAAATGGCTTGATTAATAGTATGCCTAAACGGATGCACTGAAACGAAACTCATAGCAGGGTTACTGGCAATGACTTGATTAGAAGAAGCTACTCTGATGAGGTACTTGCTACCCTGCACGGTATTAAGCGGAATTGTACAAGCAACATTTCCAGTATTATTAGCCGAACCAATGACAATTGGAGCGGCAAAACTGCCAGACGAATCGGAAAGCTGCACTTGGAAAGTATTATCAGCACCAACAAACGAACCACTTGTCGCAATGTTTACATCAATGCTGCTACCCGCACAAATGCTATTTTTGCTGATAACAGGAGCATTGATAACGGCCAAATCTCCAACAACAGTAAATTGAATGATTTTTGGTCCATAAGTCATCTGACCTGATTTATTAATTTCAGGAAAACCAGTCACAGTAAGTGTATAATTGCCAGGGATGAAGTTTCTGCCGAAAACGTCAAGTTTGAAATTATCAAATAATGTATATGGGGCAATGTTCTGAATGAGGTTCCAGTTTAATTCAGGGCCTTGAATATTCATCTCGAAACTTTTGATATTAGCCGCAGGACAAACAATTTTGGCTAAAACAGAGACAAGCTCATTTCTTTGATTAATTACCATTCCATTGGTAAGTGGGAATAAAGCTTGGTATGGGTTTGCCGCTTTAACGTAAATATAATCAACGATTCTACTTGGGTCGCAAGGGTCAACTCCCGAAACAACGACGTTGGTGGTAGCGGTTGAGACACACGCATTGCTACCAGTCACGGTAACGGTATAAGTACCAGCCATTGCCAAAACGACATTATTGATGGTTGGATTTGGGCTTGAGCTACTAAAGTTATTAGGTCCAGTCCAAAGATAATTAATACCACCACTTGCCATTAAGTCGATATTTTGCTCAACGAGATACGGACCAGTGTTGGAGGCTTGAGCATTAGGAAGTGCCTTGATTTCGAGTCCAGTTATTGCCGCACTTGCATCTGAAGTACAACCATTTA
>NZ_JBMLRC010000023.1:0-14267 GCF_049241225.1 Emticicia sp. | reverse complement strand
CCAGTTATGGTTGGAGTGACAGCATTCGGAGCGGTTGGAGTACTTGCAGGAATAGTCGTGCAGGTGGCTGATATTGAGTATGTTCCGACATTTGAAAGCGTTAAACTTGTCCCCGTAGCTCCCGTGGACCACACCACCGTTCCTAATGCACAATTGGCAGTTAAATTCAGGTTATTTGGCGAACACACAACTTTTTGAGTCGGAGCATTAATTGTTGGGGGGCTTGGTTTGGCTTTTATTTCAAGTCCATTGATAACCGCACTTGCATCGGAAGTACAATTGCCCACTGTACAAGTTGCTGATAATGAATAGGTTCCGACATTTTCAAGGGTTATACTCGTGCCACTCGAACCATTTGACCAAACTACCATTCCCGTACAGCCCGTGGCTGTCAATGCTAAAGTACTTGGCGAACAAACTACTTTCGTTGTTGGTGTATTAACAGTAGGCGAGGCTACATTACAAGCAGCACTTACACTCATCGTAATTTCATTACTCGTAGCTGTCTTAGGTGATGCACAAATATTATTACTAGTCATAATGACTTTTATTTTATCACCATTCACAAGGGTTGAACTTGTGTAGGTAGGCCCCGTTTCATTTGGAATAGTTAAATCATTTTTTTTCCAAACGTAAGTAGGTGTTGTACCACCATGAGTTGGCGTAGCCGTAAAAGTTACGCTTGTGCCAGTTGTTATGCTACTACTCGGGTTGACAGAGAGAACGACTGATGGCGTAAGCGACTGCGGAGCTAAACTGCCGCAACCTCCGCCGAGTGTAATTCCTCCCCCATATTCTTCATCTACAATCCAGTTAGTGCTGGCACACGGAATATTATTGATATTTCCACTTGCATTATACGCAATTATGAAGTTTACATCTGCTTCATTGACAATCTCCCATCGGTTGTTTGGAGAACCTGACCAGCGAATCACATAACCAAATCGATTAGACCATTTGGGTGCATTATTAAGTGTGCCATTTGGAGTATAAACGGCTGGTGCTTGTGGTGGTCCAGAGAACCCTAAGATTCCTCCCCCTATATAAGTTATTGTAATATTGCTTGGTGTGAAACTACATGAACTGACCGCCATCGTAATTTCGTTACTAGTAGCCGTTGCAGGCGAAGCACAAGCATCATTGCTTGTCATTTCTACCTTAATTTTATCACCATTAGCCAATGTAGTAGTCGTTAGAGTAGCTCCCGTTTCATTCGGAATAACGGTATCGTTCTTTTTCCAAACGTAGCTTGGCGTTGTACCACCATTGGTAGGTGTAGCCGTAAATGTTACGCTCGTGCCAGCCGTGATGTTACCACTTGGATCAGCAGCAATAGTTACCGAAGGTGTTTTTAATTCACTAATGGTTACAGCGGTAGTTGCAGTTGTAGTGGCACAACCATTCGTACCTCCTACAATATAAGTTATTGTGTAAGACCCAGCCGTGCTTGTGCTTGGGTTGATTGTACCGCTATTGGCATCAATGCTTAAACCCTGAGTTGATGTAAACGCTCCGCCAGTTGAACCAGTAATCGTTACAGGGGCTTCGGTTGTACTCTTACAGAAAGATGTATTACTATATGCAATACTTTCAACATTAGGGCATGGTGGACATTCGTTTTCAAACACCCCAATGTTGTTGGTGCAATTGATACCATCGCCCGTGAAGGCTTGCCAGCCCGTGGTTGGTACTTTTTCGGCATTGGAGCTATTGTAAAAAACATATTTATTATCGGCATTGGCAATGTACCAGCCTTCGGGATGGGCTGGGTCGCCAGAACCCCAATAAAATAGCCTGTTTTGGTCTTCGTCCAAGAAGTCAGGTCTTTCGTTGAAAAGGCCAGTCTGGGTGTAAATTCCTCCATAATTTCCGCACAAATCCTTTACACACATAATGAGTGGTACAGCCGGACGTACACTTTTGGTGACAGCAAAACTACTGTTTTGATCTATTGTGCAAATAGAGTTCGTACTAATAAATGCTCCCCAGCATGCTGATGGCACATCTAATGAAGAACTGTTGTTATATAAATAGGGCATACCAAAACCAATTTGCCAATTGCCACTAGCTCTATAACTTAATTCGTAATTGTTAGGCCCTATCAGAACAGGTCTTTCATTGACATAACGTACTGATTTATATGTTCCATTGAATTGAGGAAGACAATTATTATTGATGACTACGGTTACTTCAAAGTCAATTTTTTTAATGTATTCTCCTTCGGTTATCCTAAGGTTATTACCAATACATCCATTTTCGACAATTTGCCAGCCAGTTAGGGGTGGTGTATTAGCAGTAGATGATACTCCGTAAGCTACCCCCGTTGAGCCGCTAATCACCCAGCGAGCATTCGTATCATCGTAGTAAAGTTCGTTACCATCCGAATCAACAAATTTTTTCTTACCGTTTTGGGTGCCTGTTTCGTTGTATGTACCCGCAAGATTACCACAATCAGTATAAATGGCATAGCGTTCGAGTATCGTTAGGTTTACGGTAGTCGTACCACTGTTTGCAAAAGGTATAGTAAATTCTCCAGTTGTAGTTGCCTGAAAACGTTGAGCTCGTGAATATACGTATGTAGTAGGACCAATTCTTTGACAAGTTTTGCTTGACATAGCCTGGTCGCAATTTGTGCCTGTAGGACTCGCTCCAGACCAATAATTAGTGATGTTAACTGGTGTACAAGTTTGGACAAAAGATGCAGGCATATCTGGTGTGCGAAAATTAGCAGTGTTTGGAGATTTACATGTCCCATTGTCAGTCACAGCGTAGCTGTAAATAACTTCATCTTTATAGAAGGTATTATTAAACGTACCATCTTTGTGATAGAATCGGTTACCTTTAGGCAAGTTGCCTGATTCCCAGACTGGTTTTATATTATCAGAACTGGTGATTGGGCAGTTGGGTAGTGTTTGTGCTTGGGCGATACCAATACAACACAAGAGCCACACTTGCATGAAAACTAAAACCCGATTGAACGGGGTCAAGGATAAATTTAACATACGCTGTTTGATTTTATGTTTAAATTCTTTCGTGTATTCGATGATTAAACTCTCTTTTTTACAGAAGACTGTATTATAATGTGTGAATGCCAGACTTTTATGACTGGCTATTGTCAACTATTTCAAATTGTAAAATTCTCCTTGTCGTTTTTCAAAATCTTTGGAGCGTCGGCGGGAAAAAACAAATTGGTGGCCGTTTATCATTTCGGCAATGACCAATGAGCCTTTTTTCGTGTAGTTTGAAACATGATTGAGGTTAATGACCTGCCCTCGGTTGATTCGGAAGAATAATTCACGGTCGAGTTGCTGTTGTATAGTTCCCAAAGTTTTGGCCGATGTGATTGAGTATACTGCTTCCAGCGTAAAGATTTTGGTATAGTTTATATCGCTTTCCAGATACAAAATTTCATACAAATCAATCTCTTGCTTTCTGGTAAGTTTTAGTAATGACATGTCGGAAATACTAGATTGTTTTTGTTTTATAGGTATTTATTAGCCAAGTTTCGTCAGATTCTAAACTTTTGCATGTATTTTTGTAGATACTTAGAACCTGTTAAACTTTACAAAAGTATATGGCACCTTTCGCCATATCAAAGCCCAAATTACCCATGTTGGTCAAACGTTTTATTTGTAAGCAAACAGTCTAATATTGTAAGTGAAAGTTTTTCAATTTTAGATTTTAGAAATGGTAAAGATGAATACCCTCATCATTGATGATGATAAGTTGTGGCAGAAATCGATCAGTAAATTTGTTCAGATGAATCCGAGTTTAAATTTGGTGGGTATGTGTAGCTCTGCAATGGAAGCTTATGCAATAATGATTGAAAAGGAGATTGACCTCATTGTGTGTGATATAGAAATGCCCGAAATGTCAGGCATTGATTTTATCAAGAATATTAAAAATCCTCCTTTGGTGATTTTTGTTACTTCTCACCGAGATTTTGCTCTCGACTGCTACGATGTTTCACCTGTTGATTTTATGCTAAAACCCCTCGATGTACCACGTTTTTTTCTAAGTATCGAAAAAGCCAAGCAACGCTTCGTTAGCCCGACCGAAACTTTGACCGTTAAGCCCTACCTTTTTATCCGTGAAAACAATACGTACGTACAGCTTGCTTACAGCGAAATTGAATACATGGAGTCGGAAGATAATTTTTTGAAAATAATTACCCCCACCCAAACCTATATGCCAATACTGACAATTAGTAAAATGGAACAGGGGCTAAAAGGTGATGTGTTTATGCGAGTGCATCGCTCGTACTTGGTCAATCGTGAAGCCATTGCCAAGATTGCTAAAAATGATATTATCTTACATTCGGGCAAAACTATTCCAATTGGTGACCAATACCGCAATCAACTCAATCGTAAGCATATAGAGAGTAATCTTATTAGTAGAAATAATTAAGCAAAACCACAAGCTTAAATTAAATAATTATGTGCCGATTTTTCGTTGTACTTTTCTTCTTCATTTGTTCTTTTCATTCCATTTATGCTGTACCTAAAGTATCTCAAATCAACACAAAAAGCCAAATAGATAGTTTAATATGGCTTTTTGATGCTGAAAAAAATAAGTCAAACAAAATAAAAATTATGTTTAATGCTCCTATACGTCATAGCGAGTATTATATTCGACCTACTTCAATAATTGATTTATATGGCAAGGCAACGAAAATTGCAGAAGATTTAGGAGATGAAAAAAGTGCTATAAAATTTCTGATTGAAATGGCATATTTTGAGCTGTATGTAAAATATGATGAACCGAAAGCCTTCAAGCTCTACACTCAGGCACTAAGGTATGCAGAAGAAGAAAAGGACAATGACTCTATCGCTATAATATGCTACGGTTTAGCCGCTATAAATGAACACCAAAACTTTAGGGCTGAAATGTATAAATATTTTTTTAAGTCGATCGAATATAGTTTAAAGTCTCCTAATTTTTATTATCCTCCTTTTCGATGGACAGTCCATTTTTTATTGGAAGATAACAGAGTAATAGAAGCTTTGAAGATTAGCCAGCAAGCAGTTAATCAAGTCGATAAAAACTTCACTCCAGCTGAATTTAAGATCTTGGCATACGGGTATCATTATGGCGTGTTGAGGAAAATTAAAAGTAAAAAACTAGAGGCTGATATTTATAAGCAAAAAATCATTAATCTTTTGAGTGGTGTTAAAACCCTTACAAAATCTCAAAGCTACGATTCCTTCGCCACAGTTTGTTATGAGGTTGAGCAGTATAAATTAGCTATATTTTTTGCCAATCAAATATTTGAAGCATCTGATAGTGATAGCAAAACTGAGTCATCAAGGATTGTAATTTATGAAATAATCTCTAAATCTTACGAAAAATTGGGCGAATATCAAAAAAGCTTGGAATATTACAAACAATATTCAACAACCTATGTGAGTGTGCTTAGAAATTTATTTAGTTTAGAGTCAGGTAGAAAAGTCATACGAGCTGAAGGAGAACAGAATCTGCTCTTGAAAGAAAAAGAAATAGAAAAAGAAAAATTATACCGTAATATAAGTTTTGCAGTTGCGGCTCTTATCATCTTTTTTGGGGCAGTTGTCTTCTTTTTTTATCGAAGAGAGCAAAAACAAAAAGCTGAACTTGCAAGACTCAATGCTACCAAAGACCGACTTTTTGCCATTCTCTCGCACGATTTACAGTCGCCGATTGCCAATTTACAAACCTACATGAATCTCATTCAGTGGGGAGCATTGAACCAAGAAGAATTTGCTGAATCTACCGATAATTTTAGTTTTCAGCTCGGAAACGTTCGGTCAATGCTCGAAAACGTGCTCAATTGGTCAATTTCACAAATGGGCGGTATCAAGCCAAAATTTGAAACTTGTAAGGTTCAAAGAATTATCAATGAAGAATTAGAATTATTGACTCTTTCGGCAAAAAATAAAGGTATTCAAATCAAAAACCAAATTGATGAAAGTTTAGCTCTCAAAGCTGATAAAAATCATTTGGCTTTTATTTTCAGAAATCTGGTGCAGAATGCCATCAAATTTTCAAATACTGGTGGAGAAATAGATTTAAGCTACGCTAAAGAAAATGGAAAAGTAAAAATTTCGGTGGCAGATAATGGCGTTGGAATGTCAGACGAGACGCTCAAGCAACTATTCAAACTTGAACAAACAAACTCAAAAATGGGAACAAATGCCGAAAAAGGCACAGGTTTAGGTCTAATTCTAACCAAAGAATTTGTAGAAGCCAATGGTGGAAACATCAGCGTTGAAAGTCAGGAAGGGAAGGGGACAAAATTTACTTTAACTTTCTAAAAATACCTATACTTTCGGCTCAACCCACAAAGCACCTAAAGCCAAAACAAGCATCAAAAGCCATAACCATTCGGGAATCTCAACTGAAAGTTTCTGAGTTTCACCAGATTTTGTTGGACTGGTGTTTAAATAAGGTTGTAAGAGATGAGATTTAGCAAGCTGAGTCTCTGAATTTTCAACAAAAACCTCGACTGAATCACCCAACTTTTGCCAACCAGTTGCTCGGAAAGTATAATTAACTTGACTTGAAAATGGATTTATTGCTGATTTTTGAACGTTAACTGTATCTTTTTCTACTTTAATTTTTACTAAAGATTCCTCACTATTAATGGTGATTTCAGTAGGAGAATCTTTGAAAACTGGTGCTGAAAGCAAAACATTAGTTGCGTTGGATGGGCGAAGTAGATGCAATGCACCTTGCCAAATTTTCATGTAGCTGAGGCTATCGCCACTCAACATCAGTGGAAAAGTTTCATTCAATAAACTGACGCCAACAGTTCCATTTTTTTTCTGAATAGCAATCGGAAAATCTCCAATACTTTTCTGAAAGTCATGGGCTTGAATCGAATACGGCAAGGCCGTTAAGTCAGCAGAAATAGGAATGTTTTCTTGGATGCTAATTCTTTTAAAAGTCCAATTTGTGCCAAGTGCTTGATTAATACTTTTGGCGGCTACATCAGCCTGCGAAAGATTAATAAAAAATATACCTTTTCCTTCTGAATAGGCTTTTTTTACAAGGCTATTTGTCGCATTTGAGGGATCAGTAATGATAAGGTCAGGTGTAAAATTAGAATCAATTTGGTTGATTGACACTGCACTTTGCGTGTTCTTGGCTACTGTACTGATGATTTTTACTTGATTGCCATTTCTGCCCAGCCAATCGGCCAGTGTTTTGCTTTCAAAATCAGGGTTTGTGAGTATCATCAACACTCGAAACGCTTGGTTTTTTTGAGCAAAAAACTCAATACTTCGTAATTTGTCTTCATCGAGAAATAAATCAAAAGAACTTGCTCCAAGGGTAAAAACTGGAACCTTTAGGCTAAAATTATTAAAACCTTTGCTCAGTTTTAAGCTATCAATAGTCTGTTTTCCCCATTTTAGATACAAAATATTACTTTCAGTAAGGTTTATCTTCCCCGATACTTCTTGCATATCACCTTTTCGCAAAACCGCCGACCAATGTAATTCTTGTAATTCATTTTCTTTGAAACTCGGAATCCACTCAATTGCATGACCAGCAACTTTACTCAATATTTCAGGCTTTGCGTCTTGCCCTACAATAAATACTTTTCCGACTTGATTCGCAAAGTTTGGGTTTTCTATCAGGCTTTTATCAAAAGATTTCTGAGAAAAACTTTCTTTAATTTTAAGGCTATCTTTCAGTTGATTGACAACGCTCAATGGCACATCATTACCATATACCAAAACCCGATTACTATCAGTCGATTTTTCCCATTTCGGATTGATAACAAATAGGCAAACTATTAACCACAAAA
This sequence comes from Emticicia sp., assembly GCF_049241225.1. NCBI lineage: Bacteria > Pseudomonadati > Bacteroidota > Cytophagia > Cytophagales > Leadbetterellaceae > Emticicia > Emticicia sp. Next base: position 6,481 of record NZ_JBMLRC010000023.1, on the reverse strand, counting down.
CTAAGTTTAGTGCAATTTTTATCTTGAATCGCTTACTTGATTTTTGTTTGCGTAAAGTAAAAAATTGAATACCTAACAAAGCAATCAAACCAATTGCCAAAAGCCAATCGTAAATCGTGAAATTTTGTATGTGTTGAATCAAGTTCATTTATAATAATAGAGCGAAATTCTATTTTGCTCGTAAAATAATCTTAGAAATGGGAAATAATTTCTTTTCTTAATCATTAAGTTTCGTAGCTAAAATAAACCACAAAGAACTCAAAGTAACCACAAAGCTCACTAAAAATATATTTTGTGTCCTTTGTGAATCCTTAATGTTCTTTGTGTTAAGAAACTCTAATTAAATTTTCACAGAGTAGCTATTTTATAGCTGCACATGCTTCCAATAGGCTTTTTCTAAGCGTTTTTCGCCTTTGTAAGATTGAGTATTGGGATTTTTGTTACTCGGTAAAGTTTTATTAATTAGCCCAAATAATTTAGTTTTTAGTGTCAGTTTATCATCTTCTGATAAATCTTTGCCATTGATAAGCTGCTGTAATGAACCTAAAATACTCCAATTGGATAAACTACTATTCACTACTTTATTACTAATGGCCGAACTAAGCTCCATCAACTTTAATTTTTGGGCATTATTTAGTGCTTTTTCGGCATCTTTGCTCGAAATAATACCCAAAACCTCGGCCATCAATGCCTCAATTTGTTGTTGACTGTATGTTTTTTGATACTTGAAAGCCGTATTAAACTTGGTCAATTCGCCCGTCATACGTTTTTCTTTTTCTTTGATTGGGGGCGGGTCGAAACTGGTTTTCTTGACAAAGGTTCGAGCTTTTTGCTGAGCAGACTTCAATAATTCCAATGCTTTTTTCTCATACGGAATCGCTTTCTCGGGTTCATACATTCGCAAATGTAATTCCGATTGCCACATTTGTTCCAAAGCACTTTTTAATAAACTTCTCGTTGATTGCTCATAAAATGTATTGGCTTCTCCATCATCGTGCGAATGCACATAATCGGCCAAAAGACTCGCAACAGGGTCATTTTCATTAGTATTTTCCGCCCCGTGTGAGTGTTCGTGTTCGTCATGTTTTTCACCATCTTCGTGGTCGCCTTCACCCTCATCGTGGTCGTGTCTGAAACCTTTTAGCATATCACCATCGGTTTTTACATCACTTGGCAAGGCATTTACTCCACCAATCGCTCCTTCATTTTCTTCGCCTAAATATTGTCCGTAGCGGAGGCGGAGGGCTTTTTGGTCGAAACCAATTTCATTGGAGGTGCTATTAAATGCTTCCTTTGAAAGTTTTTTTCGTTGAGCAATCAGTTTTTCGGTATCAATAATTATTTGGCGTTGACTTCTAAAATATTCGGGCATGATATTCATGGCCATAGTTGCCAAATCAGCCTCTTCGGTTTGTGAAGTGTCTTTATAAACAATAAAATAAGTATCCGATTTCGTGAAATTTGGTGTTGGTCGTTTATTATCAATGGCTGCCCAATAATAGTAAAGTTCATCGCCCGGAGTAAAGTTAAGAGCCTTTAAATCAATGTTTTTGCTCACAATGGTCGATTTGAAATTGGCTTGTGAAATCGGAAATTTCACTTCTCTAAACTTCACATTTTCGCCCGAGCCACGAGCCAAAGTAGCCACAATAAAGGCTTGATTTACCAAAAAGTCATCGGAGATTTTGGCCGAAACCTGTATGTTTTTCGGGTCTTTCAAAAAATGTAATTGATATAATTCTTTAGAACTCGGTTCGATTTTTGGAGCTAAATCAGGAATTGCTTCGAGTCGATAAAAATCAGATTGATAAATGAGTGAATCGTGCCAATAGGCTTTGAAAGCATATAACCCAGAGCTAATCAGTTGGTCGGAATATTCAAAACTTTCTCCCAATTTTTTGAAACTAACTTCATCTCCTCGATTATTGCTAAGTTTTACGGTCAAATCGTTTGAATGACTAAATTTTAGTTGCCATTTTAGAAACGAACCGCTAATGGCCGAAATATTCATATTATCCGACTCATTGCTTGACAAACCTGTGTAAGTAGGAGGGGTGATAGTTAAGGTTGCCGATTCAAATTCGGGTTTTATGATTGGAGTTGTAGGCGAATTTTGTAATAAACTACTTATTTTTGCTTGATTCTGCCCAAATTTTAATGATGAGGAGAAAATATAGAAAGCTACACAACTGACGAAAAGTCCTAAAAATAACAACAGTTTTTGGTCGTAAACCAGTGGTGTTTGATAAGTATTTTTTGAAAAAAGGCGTTCGAGTTGCAGTTGTTCGGCCAAATTGGGTTGCTCAACATTCAGCAGGTCGAGACTGTATTCGGTATCACACAACTTTTGGTGAATGAGCTTGATAGCTTCTGTTTTTTTACTTTGAAAAAGCTTTTGTTGAAAAGCCATACCTACAAAGGCAAGCACCATAGCTACCAAAGCCCAAAGTGTAGAATGACTGACTAAAAGCACCAAGAAATAAGCCGACCCCGCCACCAATAAACATATCAGAGCAGCAACGGCATAAAGTTGCAAATTAACTTTTGCTATGATTTGTCGGAGTTGATTCATGCGTTTTTCGTAATTGCGAGCCATCGCTCAAGGCCTACTAATAAAATAAAAATCAATAAAAGGCTTTTTGAAAACCATTCATTCGATGATTTTTGTGGGTATTTCTGAATTTGAAAAATATTAATTAACTCATTATCAGTCAATGGCTTATAGGCTTGTAAGTCATAAAAGTCAATAATTTTATTGCCTAAGAATTCGGGTAATTGCCCATTAAAAACCCATTCGTTGTTTTGGGGTTTCAATAATTCTTCGAGATAAATTGCGTTTTGGGTATTTTGAGGGGTAATCTTTTTCCAAAACTTTGTTCCTGTCAAGAAATATAAACTATTATCCGAAGTCGGTATTGATTTATCTGAGAAAACTATATCGTATTTTTTATCATTTTTTGCTTCATTGTCAATCTCAAACTCCCATTCGTAAATTTCTTTTAGAGCCATTAATGCGGCTGAAATTTGCTTTTTTTCAATGGCATCAGTATTGAAAATGCCGACTTTTAAAGCTCCACTATTTACACTTTCTCCTGTTGGTTGAGCTGCATTTTTTGATGTTTTTAAGAGATTGGCTTCATCAACGTAGCTTTTTTTATTTTCTGAAAAAGATAAAAACTTTGTCTGTTTGGATGAATCAATTACCGAATGAATCTTGAAATCTGTCGGAACAAATATGGCAGGTAATTTTGCCATCGATTGCTGATTTACAAAGTATAATTCGAGTGTTTGGTTGTTTATTTCATTGCTGATTTCATTGAGTGCAATTTGCATACTCGTTGCGGCAATACTTTTTAATGCTTGCGATGGAATATCATTCATGTCATCAAACTGAACAGGTTTTGATGCTAACCAATAGCATTTTTCTCCTTTTCTGAGTGCTTCCTCAATCTCGAATTTATAATTCTCTAAAACTAATTGATTGGGTTGAATTAGATGAATCTTTGCTGTTTCGGTAGAAGATTTTGCCCATTTTATTAAAGGTTTCGATAAAATAAAACCCAAAAGCAACAATAGTAAACACCTGATAATGAGCAATAAAATATTATCCAGTCGAATTCCTCTCGACTGTTGAAGGTTTTTCTCGCTCAACCACTGAGTGGCCGCCCAAGCAATCACTTTACCTTTTTTTTGATGCCAAAAGTGAATAACTATCGGAATAGAAATTGCTAAACTTCCCCACAATATGTATGGATTCAAAAACTCCATCTTTAGAAATTTCTCTTTTTAATTGATTCCAAAATTACACTCACTATTGGTGTTTCTAAATTTGCTCTGAACAAATGCACAAACGGCTTTTGCAGAGCAGTTTCAATGTTTTTAAGGTAAGTTTCAGCGTTTTTTCTTACCTCATCTTTTATGGCTTCTGCCTCCAGCTCAATCTCCTGCCCAGTTTCTAAATCTTTGAAGCGATAAAAACCTTTGAGGTTAAATTCTTGCTCATGTTTACCCAAAATCTGAAAAATCAGAATCTCTCGGTGCGGGTTTGCTAAACTCGAAATCAAGCGAATCCATTCATCATCTACTTGCAGTAAATCTGATGCCAAAATCAGTACCTCTTTTTGTTTGGCAGAACTCAATGCAGGAAATTTCGGGTCTTGATTTTGCCATTTTCCATTGGCCTCAGCCTTTTCGAGCGTGTATAAAATTCTCTGAAACGATTGTTTACCTGAACTTACTAAGGTCTGTAATTCACCATTTTGAAGACCATATAAACTCATTAAATCTCCTTGTCTATACCCCAGATATGCCAGCGATGCCAATAAAATCTTGCAATACTGTATTCGGCTCACATTATTTTCAACATAATTCATCGACCCCGATAAATCAATCATAAACTTGAGGTGAAAATTACTTTCGGTCGAAGATTCTCTTACCAAATGTTTATCGGTGCGGGCATATAATTTCCAGTCGATTCGCTTGGGGTCATCGCCAGGTTCGTAGTGTCGGTATTGCTCAAATTCAATGCCGTAGCCATAGCGTTTACTATGATGAATGCCCAACATCAGTTGTTCACTCACCAGTTTCCCCGCCAGTTGTAGGTTATTGAGTTTGATTAGTTCGGTTGTAAGCATCAGCCCATATGGAGGGAATAAAAATAATGATTGAGAAATTATTTTAAAATATCAAATCCCATTAGGGATTAAATATCGGTAGAATAGAATGGTAGTTCCAAAAACCAAAAGTTCCGTAGGAACGATATATTCATTGGTCAATTAACTCTTTGAAAATATATTTTTCATCATATTCTACTTCAAAAGCATCTAAAAAAGCCAAATATTCCTCCCTGAAAGTTCTCCTTTTATGATGTTCTTTTTGTTTTTCGATGTATTTAATGACATCTTTTATCTGGGATTTTCCGTATGAAAAAGCTCCAAATCCTTCTTGCCATTCAAACTTGCCTTTTACAAAGCCTTTTTCATTTATCCATTTTGAGGAACTTCCTTTTATATCTTGCAATAATTCAGAAACTGACTGATTAGGTCTAATACCAACTAAAATATGAATATGGTCAGGCATACCATTGATTATAAGCAACTTATGATTATTACTTTGAATAATACCTGTTATGTATTTATACAACTCATCTTTCCATGTGCTTTGAATAATCCCAGTTCGGTACTTCACTGCAAAAATTAAATGTAGATGGATTTGAGTATAGGTATTTGCCATATATTCAATATTTGGGTTTGGCTTGAAATGATTTTAGTACGGTATAACTTCAAAGATTGTTAGAAAACTTACTTAAGCTTTATCGGAGCGAAATATTAATATATCACCTCAATTTTAATATATCATCCCTACGGGATTTGAAATTTTAGAGGCTTTTATTTCTACCGATATTTTGCCCCTCTGGGGCTTATAATTTTGAATGTCTGATTTTCTACTTTTCCGACATACTGCTTCTACAAGGCATTTATTGGTTTTTATTACCTAATTTTATTTCTTCAACAAATCCTTAATTACATCGTCGGTTGAAATTCCTTCGGCTTCGGCTCTGAAATTTAATGCAATTCTGTGCCTTAAAATCGGATAGGCGAGTGCTTCAATATCTTCAGGTAGCACCGAAAACCGTTCGTTTAGTACCGCTCTTGCTTTTGCACAAAGTACCAATGCCTGACCCGCTCGTGGGCCTGCACCCCATTCGCACCATTCTTTTACATAAGTCGAATTTGTGGTTGCTGGGCGAGTTGCTCTCACGATATGATTGATTTTTACAATTAATTCTTCGCTGATATGTACTTGACGAGTAAGTTTTTGCAAATCAATGATGTCGTTATCAGTCATGATGGTTTGCAAAACTGGTTTGTTTGTGCCAGTAGTGCTTTTCAAAACATCCAATTCTTCGTTTTCGGAAGGATACCCAAGTTTAATATACAACAAGAATCGGTCGAGTTGAGCTTCTGGAAGTGGATACGTTCCTGCCTGTTCGATTGGGTTTTGAGTAGCAATAATCAAAAATGGTTTCGGTAAATCGTAGTTTGTTCCTGCATACGTTACCTTATATTCTTGCATGGCTTCGAGCAAAGCCGCTTGCGTTTTTGGAGGCGTACGGTTGATTTCATCGGCCAAAACAATATTGGCAAAGATTGGTCCTCGATTAAATTTGAAGAATTTTTTGCCAGTTTCGTGGTCTTCTTCCAAAATTTCAGTACCAACAATATCACCTGGCATGAGGTCAGGCGTAAACTGAATTCGCTTGAATTTCATGTCAAGAGCTTTTGATAAAGTGCTTACCATCAAGGTTTTCGCAAGTCCTGGTACGCCTTCGAGCAAACAATGTCCGCCTGCCAAAAGTGAAATCAAAATTTCGTCAATGGCCGTTTGTTGACCGACAATAACTTTGGCAATTTCTTTTTTTAGTAGTGGTAATTTGGCTACTAATGTTTTGTAATGATGAAGTTCTTTGGTTTCCAATTTT
>NZ_JBMLRC010000022.1:0-2960 GCF_049241225.1 Emticicia sp. | reverse complement strand
ACGGAAAATACATCGCTACTAAAAACACAAACGAATTAGATAAAAATGCCTTGATTGCATTGATGGTTGGGCGTGAAATAAACGACCTCTTTCCTGTCAATAATTCAAAAAAAGGAGAGAGAATTTTTTCGGTAGAAAATCTAAGTACAAAAGGCAAATTTGAAAATATTAATTTTGAAATTAAGGCAGGCGAAGTGCTTGGCATAGCAGGTTTGATGGGAGCAGGGCGAACCGAAATAGCCAGAGCAATTTTCGGATTGGATAAGTACGATAGCGGAGAAATCATATTAAAAGGCAATAAAATTGAAATAAAATCGCCCGAAGATGCTATCAAAAATGGCATCGGATATGTGAGCGAAGACCGCAAAGCTTTGGGCTTTATTCCCTCATTGTCCATCAAAGAAAATATCAGTTTGTCGAGTATAGCAAACTTCTCAAAAGCTTGGTTTGTCAATTCAAGTCACGAACACGAAGCGACAACTCAACTGTCAAAAGATTTAAAAATAAAGTCCACGAGCATCCATCAACAAGTGATGACGCTCAGTGGTGGAAATCAACAAAAAGTAGTCATTGGTAAAGTTTTATTGACCTCGCCAACTCTGGTTATTTTAGACGAACCCACCCGTGGCATTGACATTGGAGCAAAATTTGAAATTTATAAATTGATTAATCAATTGACTGATAAAGGAATAGCAGTCATTATGATTTCGTCAGAATTGCCCGAAATTCTTGGTATGAGCGATAGAATTATGGTTCTCTCAAAAGGAAAACAAACCGCTTTATTATCAAAACATGAGGCAACCCAAGAAAAAATCATGCAATATGCAGTGAACTGATTTACGATTTAGCGATTTTAGATTTACGATTGAATTAAGTTGGAAATCAATATAAATCGTCATTCGTAAATCATAAATCGTAAATTAAATCATGTTAAATCGTTTAAGGCAGTACGGAATTTTTGTGGTATTTTTTACTATTTGCCTCATTCTTTCCTTTATTTCACCCCAATTCTTGACGGTCTCAAACTGGACAATTATCATTACACAGGCATCTATCAATGCCTTATTGGCTTTTGGTGTAACTTTTGTAATTATTACAGGTGGAATTGACCTTTCGCTGGGTTCGATGGTAGCCGTAACAGGTGTAACTGCCGCAATGCTGGCACATCCTGATACTTTTCCTGTGGCATTGCCAATTTTTGCAGGTTTACTGGCTGGGCTTTTGATGGGAGTTTTTAATGGTTTTATTATTACAAAAAGTAAAATTGCTCCATTTATAGTTACGCTCGGCACAATGACAATCGGGCGAGGTTTAGCTTTAATTTTGAGTAAAGGTCGGCCCATTTCAAACCTTTCTGATTCATTCAATTTTATTGGTGGAGGCGAAGTTTTGGGTATTCCTTTTCCGATTATTGTGTTAATTATCATTTTTACTATTTGCTCAATTACCCTTAAAAAAACTCTGCTCGGAAGGTATATTTATGCAGTAGGTGGCAATGAGCAGGCAGCAAGAGCATCAGGAATCAACGTAAATCAGGTAAAAATGGCCGTTTATTCTATTTCGGGTTTATTGGCAGGTTTAGCAGGAGTTTTACTCACATCAAGAATCACTACTGGACAACCAAATGCAGGAGCTGGTTTTGAGTTAGATGCCATCGCAGCAGCCGTTATTGGTGGTACATCTACTTCGGGCGGAACGGGTACCATGACAGGTACTTTGGTAGGTGTTTTGCTGATTGGAGTAATTAATAACGGTCTTGATTTACTCAATGTAACGTCTTATTATCAGCAAGTTGTGATGGGAATAATCATTATCGGAGCAGTAGTTTTAGATAGTTGGAATCAGGGAAAAGATTGACAATTTTGATTTAATATTATCATGTTGTAGAGACAGGGCGACCGTCGCTCGGCAATGCCCTGTCTCTACCCCCAAAATCAAATGTTCTTTCCAAATTTTTATTAGCAAAATATATTTGAAAATAAACAGAAAAATGAAACACCTGTATTCAACTCTAATCATCACAGTTTTTTTATTTATCAGTTGTAACCAGTCAAAAAAAACAGAAAATAGTGGCGATAAAAAAATCAAAGTAGGGGTTACACTGCTTAGTATGCAAAATGAATTCATTGTCAATATCAGTGACGAAATGAATAAAAAAGCTGAAGAATTAGGCGTTGAATTGATAAGTGTGGATGCCGAACATCAGCCATTAAAGCAAATCGAACAAGTAGAAAGCTTTATTGCTCAAAAAGTTGATGTGATTATCATGAATCCTTGTGAGGTTGAGGCAAGTTCGCCCGCAGTGACGAAGGCTTTGGCAGCAAAGCTTCCTATCATCAACGTAAATTCGGCTACAAGCACCAAACCAACGGCTTTTGTAGGTTCAAACGATGTAGAATCGGCCAGAATTGCCATGAAATTTATTGCGGATAAATTAGGCGGAAAAGGAAACGTAGTGATGATTCACGGTTTTATGGGGCAAGCAGCTCAGATTCAACGTGAACAAGGTGCTAAAGAAATTTTGAAAGAATATCCAGACCTAAAACTTATCGCTCACCAGACTGGCGAGTGGGATAGAGCCAAAAGTATGGATTTAATGCAAAACTGGATTCAGTCTTACGGTACAAAAATCAATGCAGTTTTTGCTCAAAATGATGAAATGGGCCTCGGTGCTTTGAAAGCCTTACAAGATGCGGGCCTAAAAGATAAAGTAATTGTAGTAAGTATTGATGCCATTACCGATGCCTTGCAAGCCGTTAAGAAAGGCACACTTGACGCTACCGTTTTTCAGAATGCTAAACAACAAGGGGCAGGAGCAATCGAAACGGCCGTGAAAATTGCCAAAGGACAACCTTACGAAAAAGAACTGATGATACCGTTTCAGTTAGTTACAAAAGAAAATGTCGGGCAGTTTTTGAAGTGATTTTAAGGAGAAAAAGAAGATTTTAAGCTATAATTTT
>NZ_JBMLRC010000021.1:0-1291 GCF_049241225.1 Emticicia sp. | reverse complement strand
AGATTTTTAGAGACACCAAACTCAATTCGGTATTTTTCGGAGAAGTAATTGCTGGCGAACACATGCCATGCCTTACGTATATGCTGGCTTTTAAAAACATGGAAGAACGTGATGCCAACTGGAAGGTATTCAGTGCAAACCCAGATTGGAAACGTATTTCGAGTGCTGCCGAATATGCCAATTCAGTTTCGCACATTATCCGAGTTTTCTTGGTGCCATTGCCTTATACTCAACTTTAAGACTATGAAAAAATATTTCATTTTTCTCTCAATAATGTGCTTAGTCTTGACATTGAAAGCACAAAACCAAACTTATGCAGAGAAATTAGGCTTCCCGAAAGGGGCAAAAGTAGTAATCATGCACGTTGATGATGTCGGGATGTCGTATGATTCAAATGTTGGTGCTATCAGAGCAGTTGAAGAAGGAGTTGCTACTTCGATGAGTGTCATGATGCCTTGCTCATGGGTGCCTGGTTTTGTACATTACCTTAAAAATCACCCTCAAATTGATGCTGGTTTACATCTTACGCTTACTTCCGAATGGAAAGATTATCGTTGGGGGCCGTTAGCTGGCAAGCCTACCGTACCTAATTTGGTTGATTCAGAAGGAGCAATGTGGCGAAGTGTTGAAGAAACCGCCAAACACGCATCGGCTGATGAAATAGAAAAAGAAATCAGAAGTCAGCTGGAGCGTGCAAGAGCGATGGGTTTCGAACCAACACACATGGACTCGCACATGGGAACGCTCTTTGCTCGTCAAGATTATTTAGAACGCTATTTTAAGGTTGGTATTGAAAACAAAATTCCTGTGATGTTTCCAGGTGGCCACGATACCATGATTATGCGTGATGGAGCAGCTGGATTGACTTTGGAGCAAGCTCAAAAAATTGGTAAGATGCTTTGGGATGCGGGTTTACCCGTTTTAGACGATTTGCATAATATCAGCTACGGCTGGACGATGGATAAAGTGAAAAATCCTGACGAAAAGGCTTTGCAAAAATACAAAACTCAAAAATATATTGAATCTTTCAAGGATTTGCAAGCGGGCGTAACTATGGTGATTATGCATTGTACTTCGCCAACTGAAGTTTTTGAACATATTTCTGATTCAGGAAATACTCGCCGTGGCGATATGCTGGCAATGATTGACCCTGCATTAAAAAAGTATATCCAAGAGAATGGAATCATTCTTACGACTTGGAGAGAACTGAAACAAAGAAGAGATAAAGTTAAGTAAGCAGCAGGGGTGGTATCAGATTTTATATCACCCCTTACCTCTAAAGCTACTACAT